>CAVFAD010000056.1:9737-11720 GCA_963620305.1 Bacteroidaceae bacterium
CAGTGTGTACAAAAAAGTAAACGCAAAAAACCAAAGCGTCACTGCATCAACCGACATCTTGAAATCATTGTAGCGGTGATACAGGGAGAACGCTCCGAACATGAACACCGGACCGATAAAGACCGCATACGGAATCTCACAGACAGCGGTAAAAACCGCAATTAAACAAAACGCATAATAGGCTCGTCTGAGAATATAATCCTTATTTTTTAACACACTGATCACACCTGTACAGTCGCAAATTTTTATTGTATATTGAAAACCGAAACCGTTCGGTTTATAATATTAAAAGAGGGCATCCTCCGAAACTTTTCTAAAGGAGCACGTAAAGCATGAATACGGTAAAAGTACAGTCTGGAAAAACACTGATGATCGCTCACAGAGGCTTAAGCGGCATTGAGCTTGAAAACACAAATGCTGCGTTTATCGCGGCAGGCAACAGAAGCCACTACGGAATCGAAACGGACGTTCATAAGACCTCCGACGGGAAATTTGTTGTTTTTCACGATGATACCACGGGACGTCTTTCAAAAACGGACGTTTGCGTGGAGGAAACAGCTTTCGACGAACTGAGAGCCATAAAACTGCACACCGCCGACGGCGACGAAACAAGACCCGAACTCAGGATCCCCACACTTAAGGAATATATCAACACCTGCAAACGGTATGACAAAACGGCGGTGCTCGAGCTTAAAAACGAATTTTCAAAGGACGAAATCGCTGCGATATGCAAAGAAATCGACAGCTGCGGGCATTTTGACAAAACGGTGTTTATCTCATTCTGCTTTGACAACCTTGTAAGGCTGAGAGAGCTGTATCCCGAAACGACGGTTCAGTTTCTCACCGACAAATATGACGATACGCTTCCCGAAACGCTGCACGAGCACGCTTTTGACCTCGACATCCTCTATACGGAGCTTAACGCGGAAAATATCCGCGCGCTGCACAAGCTCGGAATCAGAGTGAACTGCTGGACATGCAACGACAAAGACGCTGCCGATTATCTCATAAAAAACGGAATCGATTATATAACGTCAAACATTTTGGAATAAATATAAGGTACACCCGTACATTATACATCACGCCAAAGTAAATTTCAACAATTTCGCGATAACAAATAGTTACATTGTCAACAAAAAACGGGCGAGAGCACATCTGCTGCCGTCCGTTTTGTATTTTTAAGCAGGTTTTAGTTTTCAGCGGTAATGTTTGTTTACGGTCTTGCGAACCGGCAGAGCAATCAGCGAAGCGACAGCCGCACCGATTACGGCTTCGGGCAAGCCGTTTGTTAAAACGGTAAGTCCCAAAATCGAATAAATTGCCTTTCCGCTGCCCACGAGCGCACTGTATTCTGAGGCAAAAAACACCCAAATGCCGCCGAGCACCAAAAAGGTGTTCACCAGAGAGCCTGCCGCTCCCGCAATCACTGCGCAAATGCGTTCGGAAAGTCCCGTGCCGCGCAATTTTGCAAAAAGCATGCCTGCGACAAAACCGATAAGAATCCTCGGCACGAAGCATATCAGCAGGCTGGCAGGATTCCCCTCTGCGCCGACTGCAGATACAAAAGGCGTGTAGATAAACGAAAACACACCGGGTGCAACAAACGTCCAATAAATAAAACTGCATGCACCGAAAGCGAACCCCATGGCACTTCCCCACAGCGGTCCCATTACTATCGCCGTAACAATTACGGGGACATGCGAAAGCGTTGCGCTTAACGGACCGAGCGCAGGCAGTGTTCCGAGCGGTGTAAAGCAAAAAACAATCTCTACCGCAAGCAGCACGGAAAAACGGACAAAGGACAATTTGTCGGGTGAATGCTTCTTTGTTGCTGAACTGTTCATGATATATACCTTCCTTTTCTGTCGCTCACCCCTGAGGTGATACGGCGAAATCACAATATAAGCTGACGGGAGTCGAACCCGTGTCGGTTTTGACAGGCTGATTTCCGCCCATGCTGCGTTAAACCCCTCGCAAATACGT
>CAVFAD010000057.1:0-11442 GCA_963620305.1 Bacteroidaceae bacterium
GAAAATCGGGAATCGTTTCAAAAAGTCTGTCGATCGGAAAGTCCGACAATTTATGCATGAAATTTCCGAAAGCCTGTCCCGCTCTGAAAAACACCTCAGGCGATTCTATCGAATTGTACGAAAAGGAGTTTTCCACAAAATTGTATACCCGCCATACCTTTCCGTCGTTTCCGGTAAAGTATTTTTTTCCGTTTTTGCACGGCTTACAATAAAGAGTCTCTCGTTCGGGATTGCCGCCTTCCGCAATAATTTTATCGCGCAGAAATGACGTTACATAGTTTACGTTTGCCATAAGCAGATCGGGATTTTTGAAAACATCGGTGTTTATTCGCTGCAAGAGATGATGTATTTCTTTTCCGTTTATTTCGTATGTGACCTTGAACGTATCGTTAATGTGGCCGTCATCTATCGGAGAGCATGAAACGAAATTTCCCGCAAGAGAAAAGTTTTGCAAAATGTCATACAGTTCTTTTTGTGTGTACATGGTTTTCCTCCATTAACCGAATTAAATATATTAAAACTCGTGTTGCGTACCGTTTTTATTATGCCGAAAAAATACCGTTTCCTTATTTTTCGGCAGCTTTGTATTTCGCTATGAGTTTTTTTGCGATTTTGTAAACATCTCCGCAGCCGAGTGTTATAACAAGATCCCCCGGAGTAACATTGTCATACAGATACTGTGCTACGGTATCAAACGATTCGAACCAAACGCAGCCGGGAATTTTTTCTCCGAGCTGTGAAGTATGGATATCGTAGGTGTTGACTTCACGCGAACCCATTATTTCGGTCAGAACGACTTTATCCGCGATTTGAAGAACATCGGCAAAATCATCAAGAAGCATATATGTGCGTGAGAATGTAAACGGCTGAAACACCGCCCAAACGCGTTTGTAGTCCATTTCCTTGGCGGCGGTAAGGGTAACTTTAAGTTCTGCTGGATGGTGGGCATAATCGTCCGCCACGGTTATGTCGTTAAATTCGCCGAGTATCTCGAAGCGTCTTCCCGCGCCGCCGAAGCTTTTGACGGATTCAAGGCATTTTGTCATATCGGCTCCCGCGAAATCCGCAGCCGCAAAAACCGCAAGAGCATTCAAAATGTTATGCTTTCCGGGTATATTCAGTTCGACATAGCCGATATATTTATCTTTGTGCATGAGTTTGAAATACGGGAACGCGCCGCGTTTGTAGCCGATATCTTTAGGATACCAATCATTTTTTGCGTCAAAACCGAAGGTGATAAGGTTCTTTGCTCCGGACTGTTTAACCGCGCGGCAGGTCTTTTCATCGTCGCCGTTATATATTACAACGTCGCGCGCCATTGCGGCAAACTTTGCAAACGAAGCTATAAGGTTATCCATGGTCTTGAAAAATTCAAGATGATCGGCATCAATATTAAGGATAACAGCGACGCTCGGACTTAAATCCAGAAATGTGTTAGCGAATTCGCACGCTTCACAAACGAGCATATCGGCAGTACCCGTTCTGCCGTTTGCATTTATCAGAGGAAGCTTTCCTCCGATCACGGCAGACGTATCCACTCCGGACTGTAAAAACAGCTGAGTTAACAGCGAAGTTGTTGTGGTTTTTCCGTGTGTTCCGCACACACCGATACAGTGACCGAACTTTCTCGTAATTGCGCCGAATAACTTGGAACGCTCAAAAGTGGGCACACCCATTTCATGAGCCGCAACAAGTTCGGGGTTGTCGGGAAGCAGTGCTGCCGTAAATACAACCATTTCGGCATCACCTATGTTTTCTGCTTTCTGACCGAGCACAACGGGTATACCGAGCTTGCGTATACGGTTCAGCGTATCCGTTTCGTTGTTGTCGGAACCCGAAAGCTCATATCCCTTTGCATGAAGAATTTCGGCAAGAGGACACATGCCCGCACCGCCGATTCCAATAAAATGTATGCGCTTGACAGAATCAAGGAGTTTATCAATTTCGTACATTACACTTTCATCCTTACTGAATATCTCTTTATGTATATTTTACGCAGTAAAAAACGCAAAAATCATGTCCGTTTATATTTTATTTCTGTGGCTGTGAAAAGTCAACAGTCATATACAATCTGTTCAGCTGTCTATTTCGAGCGATGCAATCGCATTAAGTTCAAGGTCGGCAATATTGCCCGTCAGGTATTCATAGTATGCCTGCGAACCGACCATTGCGGCATTGTCACCGCAATATTTAAGCTCCGGAACATATAACGGTAATCCGTACCGTTTGCACATCAGAGCAGCTTCCTTTCGGAGAACGGAATTCGCCGATACTCCGCCGGCAATCGCGACTGCGCACGGTTTTGTTGCACGTACGGCTCTTTCCGTTCTGTCGCACAGACACGACACAACGGTATGCATATATGACGCACCGATATTTTTTACATCGACAGGCTCGTTTTTCTGCTCGAGATTATGTACAAGATTTATAATTGAGGTTTTAAGACCCGAAAAGCTGAAATCAAATTCATTATCCTGTACTTTCGGCGCGGGAAAACGGTAGGCTTTTATGTCGCCTTCCGCGCAAACTCTGTCCATATTTAATCCGCCGGGATACGGCAGTCCCATTACGCGTGCCGCTTTATCCATTGCCTCCCCTGCCGCATCGTCCCGTGTCCTGCCGATAACATCAAAATCGGTGTAATTTTTGACGTTTACGAGGTGCGTGTGTCCGCCGGAAACAATGAGAGCCAAAAACGGCGGCTTAAGGTCGGGATGTGAGATATAGTTTGATGCGATATGACTTCGCAGATGATGAACGGGAATAAGCGGTTTTTCGGTTGCAAAAGCCAGTCCTTTCGCGAAATTGACACCGACCAAAAGAGCACCGATAAGACCCGGTGCATATGTAACCGCAACGGCATCGATATCTTTAAGCGTGAGTCCTGCGTCGTCAAGAGCTTTGCGGACAACGTGTGAGATTGATTCGCAGTGACGCCGTGATGCTATTTCGGGCACAACACCGCCGTATAATATATGTTCCTCAACCTGTGAAGCGATGACTGATGACAAGACTGCCCTGCCGTCTTTTACAACAGCCGCACCCGTATCGTCACAGGAGGATTCTATAGAAAGAATGTTCATTGCAGATTCTCCGATTTGTTAAATAGTTTTGTGTACAGAACCGCGTTTTCGGTCGGAGCGCGGTAAAATTCTTTGCGCTGCCCGACAACGGCAAAGCCGCATTTTTCGTAAAGGCGGCGCGCCGCAGTGTTGTGCTCCCTCACTTCAAGAGTTATGAATTCGCATCCGAGTTTTTCGGCTTCGCCTGTTATTTGTTTTATAAGCGATTCTCCTACCCCGCATCTTCGCGCATGTGCCGTCACTGCAATGTTGCTGACATAAAATTCTCCGCAATTATTGCGTCCGCTGACGTAGCCTGCAACGCAGCCGCACGCATTTTTGCAAACAACAAAAGAAACATTATCTGCAGTAATTTCATCAGCCACCGCTTTTTCGCTCCATGGCTCGGAAAAACATTCGCGCTCAATATCGGCAACGGCTGCAGCATCCGCAACCGTTGCTTTTTCGATATAAAATCCATCCGTCATGCGATCATCCTTTTGCGTCATACCATGTTCTGCCTATACCGACATCGGCACGAAGCGTAACGGTAAGCGAAACGGCATGTTCCATTTCTTGTTTCAGTATTTCGGCTGCCTGCATCGCTTTGTCGGTCGGAGCCTCAATTATCAGCTCGTCGTGCACCTGCATGATCAGCGTTGCTTCCGGCAGCTCGTTTTTCAGTCTGCGGTTTACTTTTATCATCGCAATTTTGATAATATCGGCTGCCGTTCCCTGTATCGGCATATTTCGCGCAACGCGCTCCCCAAACGCACGGAGCATTCCGTTGGAGGAAGAAAGCTCAGGAAGATAACGGCGGCGCGCAAAAAGCGTTTCGGAATATCCGTTCTTTTTTGCTTTTTCTATGCACTCTTTCATAAACCTGCCGACGGATGAATAAAGTGCAAGATAAGAATTTATAAAACTTTCGGCTTCGGCGCGGGTCGAATGGATATCCTTTGACAGCGAGAACGCACCGATTCCGTAGACGATTCCGAAATTAACCGCCTTTGCTTTCGAGCGCAGCTCCGCCGTAACGTCTTCCATCGGGACATTAAATACTTTAGACGCGGTGATGGTGTGAATATCCGCACCGCTGTTAAACGCATCTATCATGTTTTTATCGTCGGACATTGCCGCAAGAACACGAAGTTCTATCTGCGAGTAGTCCGCATCAACTATCGAAAACCCGTCTCTCGCAACAAAAAATTTGCGAAATTCGCGTCCGACAGATGTCCGCACGGGGATGTTCTGCAGATTCGGCTCGGCGGAGGAAAGCCGCCCTGTACGGGTTTCGGTCTGATTAAAGGAGCAGTGTATTCTGCCGTCCGACGCAATACATTTCAAAAGTCCGTCGCAATATGTGCTTTTGAGTTTTGTAAAGGTTCTGTATTGCAGAATATCGGCAACGGTTGTGTTTTGTTCGGCAAGTTCTTCCAGCACATCGGCGTTTGTCGAATAACCCGTTTTTGTCTTTTTTTTGCAAGGCAGTCCGAGTTTTTCAAAGAGAATCACGCCGAGCTGCTTCGGTGAATTTATATTAAATTCTTCGCCGACTTTCTCATATATTTTGTCTTTAAGCATCTCCGCATTTGATGCGAGTACTTCCGAATATGCGCGTATTCCGTCGGGGTCAACTCCCATACCGGCAAATTCCGTTTCGGCAAGCACTGCGGAAAGCGGCAATTCAATATCTCGGAAAAGTGAAGTTTGCGCGTTGCTGTCAAGAACAGACAACAAACGTTCCGACAACGGAAGAAGCAGCAGTGATTTTTTTACAGCATCGTTATCAATGCCGTCGCAGAGGGCGAATGTCGGCGCGGTAATGCCGTATGAAAGAGCAAGCGCATCGGCTTCGTATGACGATGCATTCGGGTCAAGCAAATATGCCGCAAGTTTTATGTCGGTGAATAAATTTTCGGGAATTGCGCTACCGCACGTCAAAAGAAGCGAATATATTTTCTTTGAATCAAATACCACGGTTTCGCCGTTTTCCGCAAGCGAAAGTATTTTTTGACACAACTCCTCACGGCTGCCTGAAATGATATCGCATTTTTTTGATGAGCAAACCGTAATCGCTTTAAGAATACCGTCGGAAAAAACACAGCCGAGCGATTTTTTGCCGCTGTTTTTTATCTCGTCAAAAACAGTGCCGTCATCAATGAATATCTCCGCAGTAAAATTTTCGGCAGCGTTTTTTTCGAGTTTTTTCGGGTTATCCGCTGACAGACCGAGCCTTGATATCAATTTAAAAAGCTCATGGTACGACAGCATCTCAAGCAGCGCGGCATCGTCGCGCGGCAGGAGCCTATAAGACGAAATGTCAGTGTTTATCGGTGCGTTTTTGCAAATTGTACCGAGCTTTTTGCTGAAGAATGCACTGTCCCTGCCGCTTATGAGTTTTGCACGAACGGACGGCGTAACATCGACAGATTCGATGTTCTCATATATATTTTCAATCGAAGAATACTTTTTAATAAGTTCTCCCGCTGTTTTGGGACCGATACCGGGGACACCGGGAATATTGTCTGAAGAATCACCCTGAAGAGCTTTAATTTCAATCATTCCTTCCGGAGTGACTCCGTATTCTTCCAAAAGCTTTTCGGGGGTATACTCCGTTGTAACGGTTTTTCCCATTTTGGTAACCGTAAGTAAAACCGAAGTGTTTTTATTTACAAGCTGCAGGGAATCACGGTCGCCCGTTGCGATATAACAGTGATCCGTTTCTTTGCAGGCGGCGGACAGTGTGCCGAGAATATCATCAGCCTCATATCCCGGGCACTCTGTGACATGACAGCCGTAAGCCTTAAGTATATCCTTAACAGGCTGCATTTGTTCAAGCAGTTCGGGCGGCATCGGCTTTCTGCCCGCTTTGTATTCCCCGTATAGCTCATGGCGGAAAGTCGGCTGCTTTACGTCAAAAGCAACCGCAACACCCTCAGCTTTTGTCAAATCAAGCAGGTTGAAAAAAGTTGTCATAAATCCGTGAATTGCATTCGTAAAATGACCGTCGCGGGCATTGAGAGCTTTTATTCCGTAAAATGCACGGTTGATTATACTGTTTCCGTCTATGACAAGAAAATTCATTTCGGCACTCCTGCAAAAAAATTTCTATGCTCGGTCTATTTTATCATACTTTAGACTGTTATTCCACTTTATTTTTTATTTTTTTTGTGTTATATTTATTAAAAATATGTTCGGGTGATAAATTGTTTAACTTTTTTGGTATTTCACAGGAAAAATTTGCCGCGCTTGCTCCCATGGCAGGCACGGCTGACTCACCTTTCAGAACGCTCTGCATGTCATACGGTGCAGCTTTTTGTGTCGGGGAAATGGTAAGCGCGAAAGGAATATGCTTTAATGACAAAAAATCAAAGGAGCTTATGATGATCGAACAAAGCGAACGACCTTGTGCCGTTCAGCTTTTCGGCAGCACTCCGGAAGACATGAAAAATGCGGCTGTGAGCGCACTTGATTTTTCGCCGGACTTTATTGACATAAACATGGGATGCCCCGCGCCGAAGGTGACAAGCAACGGCTGCGGAAGCGCACTGATGAAAGATATTGCGATTGCGGAACGAATAATCGGTGCCGTAGTCGACGCTGTCAAAATTCCCGTGTCGGTTAAATTCAGAAAAGGCTGGGACGAAAACTCCGTAAACTGCGTTGAACTTGCAAAGGCAGCCGAAGCAAACGGCGCATCTTTTATCACGGTTCACGGCAGAACAAGACAGCAGATGTACGCTCCGAGCGTTGATCTTGATGCAATTAAAGCCGTTAAAAAAGCCGTAAGCATCCCTGTTATCGGGAACGGAGATATTTTTACGGCTGATGACGCAAAGCGCATGTATGAGTATACCGAATGTGATTTTGTAATGGCGGGCAGAGGGACGCTCGGCGCACCTTGGCTGTTTTCGCAGATAAACGCGCTCCTGTCACGGGGTGACGAGCTTCCGCCGCCGACGGTTGCAGAAAAAATGAACACAATGATTCGCCATGCCGAAAGCGTATGTGCCGTTAAGGGCGAACATTGCGGTATGCTCGAAATGCGAAAACACGCATTATGGTACACAAAGGGACTGCGCGGTTCCGCAAAACTGCGCAACAAATTCAGCACGGTGAGTGAGCTGCATGAGCTTTCGCTTCTTGCCGAAGAAGTAGTCTCACTGAACGGAGAATAATCTAACGGAATATTGACAGCACCACATTTCAGTACGTAACTCTGTCCGGCTGTTTTTCGGCAGATGATTTAAATCCCCCTCTTGCATTATGAATGCAGTTTTCACATTCATCGCAAGCGGGGATTCTTTTTTACATCTTGAAAACAGATAGTTTTCCGTTAATTCAGCGAAATATTCGCAATTTCAACAAAACGGCGGAATTTTTTGAAAGTGATTTTTATTTCGGAGGCACATGCTGCCTTAAGACAGCAAATATGCTTATATCCGATTGCTGTCCCCGAATATATATCTTTCCATTTTCCCTTTTCATTTTTGACGGAAACGGTAAATTCCTCAACGTGCTGACCGTTTGTGATGTTTTCGGAAATTACAAGTTTATCAAACAGTTCTTCTTTTTTGAGAGTAAATATAATTTCCGGTTCTTTGTCCGAGTCCGTCGGCCGCCAAAAAAGTGAAGGTTCACTTTTTACGGTGTTGTCCGCGCTGTACAGTGCACTGAGTTCACTTGATGCATTTACATCCGCCGACTGCAGTAGATTGTGAAAAAACAAAACCTTGAGGTCATGTCCGAGTGCATTCAGAATTCGGCTGTCGATTTCATCAAGGACTCCGCGCTTGTTCGGGGAAAGTCCCAGCATCAGACAGGAGTTTCTGCCGACCGTATTAAAGTAAAGCGTCAGCAGCTTGTCTTTTGTTTTTGACGTATACTTATCGTCATCGCTGAAATACAAATTTCTGCGCATGGGCACAAAGACCTCGCACGGATACCAAATGAAATCGCTTTCGTTCTTTATTGCTTTGCGGCTGCCTATATCAAGCTCCATAACTGACGAGCTTTTTCCTTTCGGAGACGGTGCGCTTGTTCCGTCGTCACTTACGCCGTGCCAAGACGGCACACTGCTCCATTCCTCCGTGCGTGTTACTCCCCTGTCGTTGCCGTACCACCGCACATCCGGACCGCGGAACGCAATAACGGCATTCGGCATGAGCCTGCGGATAAGAGAATAATATCTTCCCCAATCAAAAGCCTGCATTTTACCGTGAGAAACCCCGATATGTCCGTCGAGGCGCACATAAAATATTTCACCGTAGTTTGTTAAAAGCTCCGTGAGCAAACCGCAAAACCAATCGTCGTACGGCTCTCCGCTGCCGTATGTTTTTTCATGCCTGTCCCACGGTGCAATGCTTATGCCGAATTTCAGACCGTGTTTTTTACACGAATCGGCAACAAGACGAACCATATCGCCGCTGCCGTCCTGCCACTTTGAGTTCTTTATGCCGTAATCGGTCATTTCGGTCTGCCAAAGGCAAAATCCGTCATAATCCTTGCAATTGTAAACAATGCCTTTCATGCCCGCATTTTTTGCAGTTTCACACCAGCTGTCGGTGTCAATGTCCTCAGGCCAAAATACGGCAGGCGGTGTGAAACCGTCGCCGTATTGTTTGCCCGAAAAAACCGGCAAGCCATAGCTTATAAGTGCGTAAAACTCCGTCTCCTGCCATTTTATCTGGCGTAAATCGGGTTTTGCTTCGCTCGCAAGCTCATAGGGCTTTAACATCTCTGTTCGGTGTCCTTTCAGTCGTTATTTGTTGCAACAATGTTCGCTCCCGTGCCGAGGATATCTTTAATGATAATCTGACCCAGCTTGACAGGTGCTTCGACGGTTACCGAGTTTATTTCTTTCATGCAGTCAAAAAGCATGGTTTTCGGAACGGCACAGCTCGATTTGACGGGAACGACGGGATGAATACCGCCGTTTACCTTAACGCTCGACGTAAGTGAGCGGGTAGGGTTAACAACCTCCGTTCTTGCGTATGCGTCTCCGCGTTTACATGTATTTCCGGCTACGGAAAAAACCTCCGTCCCCTCGTATTCAACGGTTATTGAGCAGCCGAGAGGGCATGCAACACAAGTAAGTTCTCTTTTCATTGCTTATTCCTCCACTCTGACAACTATAGAGCTGTCCTTTGTCATTTTAGCAAGAGTCGCGGCGGGAATAATAACGTTTTCCATTTCACCGGGAGCAAGCTTGACCTTCTTTTTGGAGGAAATAACCTCGCCGTCGCATTCAAGGACAACTTTTGCATTTTTGAATATTTTGCCGACACGGAAATAAAGCTTAACATCGTTTCCGTTTTTGATGTTTACCCTTTGCGGCACAATGTATCTTACGCCGTTGCCGGTTGTAGTGTTCACATAAACGGCTTCACCGCTGCCCTTGCCGAGGATGTAATTTGCCGCACCTTCACCTGCAAGCTGACTCTCGAGCGTAACATAGTCTACGAGGTCATGAACATGGAGAACGTTGCCGCACGCAAACACACCCTTGTGGTCTGTCATGCGCATTTCGTCGACAACTGCGCCGTTCGTAATTCGATCAATGCCGATGCCCACGTTTTTGGTAAGCTCGTTTTCGGGAATAAGACCGACGGAAAGCATAAGAGTATCACATTCAATGTACTCTTTTGTCGATTCGATAGGCTGAAGATGATCGTCGACCTGTGCAATAGTAACACCCTCGAGTCTGTCCTTGCCGTGAGTTTCTACAACGGTGGTGGAAAGACGGAGCGGGATGTTAAAATCGTTAAGGCACTGAACGATATTTCTTGTAAGACCGCCCGAATAAGGCATAAGCTCACACACGACCTTAACCTGAGCACCCTCAAGAGTCATTCTTCTTGCCATTATAAGACCTATATCGCCCGAACCGAGAATAACCACTTTTTTGCCGGGCATGTAACCGTCGATATTGACGTATTTCTGCGCCGTGCCTGCGGTCATAATACCCGAAGCACGTGTGCCCGCTATTTCGAGCGCACCTCGGGGACGTTCACGACATCCCATTGCCAGTACGATAGCTTTTGCCTGAATTTTGAGAAGTCCGTCCGCCTTGTTAACGGCAGTGACAATATTTGTTTCGCTTATATCAAGAACCATCGTATCCGTCTTGACATCAATGTCCGTTTCTGCAACCTGAGCGATAAACTTTGCCGCATATTCGGGACCCGAAAGTTCTTCACCGAAATAATGAAGACCGAAACCGGTATGAATGCACTGCTCGAGAATGCCGCCGAGAGTCTCGGCTCTTTCGAGTATGATAATTTTTGCAACGCCGCATTCCTTTGCTTTAAGGGCAGCCGCCATGCCGGCGGGGCCGCCGCCTACTACAACAAGATCATAATTCAACATAGCCTTCTCCCCCTTATTTCGTTTTGTCGAAAAGTATGTTCGACTTGCCGCCGAATTTTGTAATTGTATTAACTTCCGTACCGAGTTCGCGTGCGAGAATTTCTACAACCTTTGAGCCGCAGAAGCCGCCCTGACAGCGTCCCATGCCCGCTCTTGTGCGACGCTTGACCCCGTCGACGTCACGCGCTCCCGCAGGAGCTTTTATCGCATCGATAATCTCGCCTTCCGTAATCGTTTCGCATCTGCAAATGATTCTGCCGTAAGCGGGATTTTTCTCGATTGCCGCTTTTTTTTCTTCGTCCGTTGCATGACGGAAACGGAATACATCATGTCTTACACCGTTAAAGCCGCCGTTTTTCTCAACATTGCCGATTGCCTTTGTAATAATATCCGCGAGGTATTCCGCAATAGCGGGAGCGGACGAAAGACCGGGAGATTCAATCCCCGAAGCATGTATAAACTGCGCATTTACCTTGCTGGATCCGAGAATAAAGTCATCGGTAACGGGATGAGCGCGAAGTCCGGAAAATGAAGTAATTGCATTTCTTGTCGAAACGGACGGACAGCTCTTTACAGAGAAAGTCTTGACGGTTTTGAGTCCCTCGGGAGTAGTTGAAGTGTCATCTTTATCGTCAATATCCTCGGCTGTGGGACCTATAAGAAGATTTCCGTCGACGGTAGGCGAAACAAGAATACCCTTGCCCATTTCGGTGGGACACTGGAATATTGTATGAGAAACGGTGTTGCCGACCGCTTTGTCAAGAATGAAATATTCGCCGCGTCTGATAACAAGCTTAACGCTGTCGTCGCCGATCATTCCTGCTATTTCGTCCGAATGCGCACCCGCTGCATCGACAATATATTTCGCCTTGACTTCACCTGATGTCGTCGTAAGCGTAAATTCACCGTCGGCAAACGCAATGGCTGTCACCCTGCTGTTTCTTTTGAATTCAACACCGTTAGCAACAGCGTTTTCGGTCGCGGCAATCGTAAGCTCATACGGACAAAC
>CAVFAD010000058.1:0-11193 GCA_963620305.1 Bacteroidaceae bacterium
CAGTCATTCTGCACAAAATTACAGCATTCTTTTATGTAATGTTATGTTTTTATACAAATATTAAAAATTTCAAAGATAAATATTGACTATCGGTCATTTTTGAGCTACAATACGTTTCAGAAAGTGACCGACGGTCAGTTTTCTAATACAGGCACGGAGCACGCACATGGGCATAGATGACAAAAAGCTTGCAAAAAGAATAAAGATGATTGATGCCGCATACGCTCTTTTTCTCGAAAAGGGTGTAAACATAACGGCTATCGACGACGTAGTAAAGGCAGCGGGAGTCGCAAAAGGCACCTTTTACCTTTACTTTAAGGACAAATACGACCTTCTTGATCAAATAGTCCTCTCAAAAAGCGAGGGAGTAATAAGAGGCGCGATAAGCGAGCTGCAAACGAAAAGAAAAACGGAAGAAATGAGCATTGCGGAGCAGATAATATTTTTTACCGACCGCATAATAGAATACATGGAAACGAACAGAGAGCTTGCCGCGCTGATACACAAAAATCTGTCGGCATGCTTTGACGTACTGCTCACAAACGAGAACTCGGCGGTAAAGGAAGACGTAAGGCTCGTAACGGATCTGCTCGTTCGGACGGGTCTTTCGGAGCGCGAAGCGTACATACATTTATATTTATTTACGGGGATGATAAGCTCGGCATGCTTTGATGCGATAGTACGGGGCAAGCCGTTTTCCGTTGAAGAGCTGAAGCCGCAAATACATTCCATGATATACAAATTGGCAAAAAAGGACGTGACAGCATGACAAAAATTCTTGCTCGCTGGATATCGAAGCACCCGAAAACCGTGGTGCTGATAGCGACGCTTCTTTTGATTCCGTCCGTATTCGGATATATCAAAACAACGATAAACTACGATATCCTTACCTACTTACCCGAAAAGCTCGACTCCGTCAAGGGCGAAAGAATACTTGACGAAACCTTCAATGACGCGGCTATGGCTATGATTATAGTCAAGGACGGCACACCGCTCGACGCGCAGTCGCTGAAAAACACGGTGTCGAAAATCGACGGCGTTCAGCAGGTACTGTGGGTGGACTCCCTTGCGGACATAACGATACCGAAAGAAATGCTCCCCGATGTGTTAAGCTCCGTTTTCTATTCCGCAGACGGCACGTCAACTATGATGATGGTGCAGTTCACCGAAGGCGGCTCCTCGACTTCGACCATGAATGCCCTGCGCGAGATACGAAAAGCGATGACGGCAAACTGCTACATGAGCGGTCTGTCTGCGATAACGCTCGACACCAAAGACCTTGCGGACGCTCAGGCGCCTATTTACATCGCCATTGCCGTCGCGCTTGCGCTTATAGTGCTTATGTGCACGATGCGCTCGTATCTGCTGCCCGTAATCGTTCTCGTGTCGCTCGGCTACGCTATCGTGTACAACATGGGCACGAATATAATATTCGGCAGCATCTCATACATTACGCAGTGCATCGCCGCAATATTGCAGCTGGGCGTAACAATGGACTTTTCGGTTTTCCTTATCGACCGCTTTGAAGAAGAAAAGCCGAAGCACGCGAACAATGCCGAGGCTATGGAGAGCGCGATACAGTACACGTTCGTTTCGCTGTTAGGCTCCTCGCTTACGACGGTATTCGGATTCCTTGCGCTGTGCTTCATGCAGTTCACGCTCGGCAAGGACATCGGTCTTGTCATGGCAAAGGGCGTTTTCCTCGGACTTATCACCGTCGTAACGGTACTGCCCGCGTTCGTGCTTCAATTCGACGGCGCGATACACAAGACAATGCACAAGAGCGTTGTTCCGCCGTTCGGCAAGGTCAACGGATTTTTCCTGAAGCACAAAAAAGCCGTTGCGGCGATATTCGTACTAATGTTCATTCCGGCGGTGATATGTCAGGGCAAAATGTCGGTATACTACGACATGACGCAGTCACTGCCGCAGGACATGAGCTCGGTGCAGTCCCTCGCAAAGCTCAAAGAAGAATTTAACATGGCGACGACACACTTCGTCATATTCGACGAAAACATGTCCTCCGAAGCCGTAAACTCCATGACAAAAGAAATTCAGCAGATAGACGGCATCACAACGGTGCTTTCGCTCGACTCGATAATCGGCAGCGGAATACCGAAAGACGTTCTGCCGGATGAAGTCAAAAAAATCTGCGCAAACTCCGGCTATCAGCTGATGATGATAAACTCCGAGTACTCAACGGCTACGGACGAACTTAACGCGCAGGTCGACACGCTGAAATCCGTCGTTGCAAAATACGCGCCGAGCGCATATATCACGGGCGAGGGCGTACTGACAAAAGACCTTATAGACGTAACGAACGATGACTTCGTGCTGACCGACATACTTTCGACGGCATCCATATTTATACTTATCGCGATATGCTTCAAGTCGATATCAATACCCGCGATACTCGTCGCGTCCATCGAACTGGCGATAATGCTCAACAAGTCGTGCTCGTTCTTCTTCGGAAGCGTCGAACCGTTCATTGCGCCGACGATAATAGGCTGCGTGCAGCTCGGCGCAACGGTCGACTACTCGCTTCTCATGGCGACGCGCTTCAAAGAGGAGCTCGGGCGCGGACGAACGAAAGAAGAAGCCATCAAAATAACGGCGGACGAATCCGCACGTTCCATTTGCCAAAGCGCGGCGGTGTTCTTCGTTGCAACGTTCGGAGTGTATCTCACATGCGATATTTCAATCGTCAAGAGCATCTGCCTGATGCTTGCGAGAGGTTCGCTCATAAGCGCAGTGGTTATCATATGCTGCCTGCCTTCGGTTTTGTGTCTGCTTGAAGGACTCATCAGCAAAACAAGCATCGGCTGGCGCAAAAAGACCGCAGACGTGGCAGCCGCAATTGTCGACGCGCCGGCAGAACCGCAGAGCGGTGAAAGCGATTCCGAAAACACTTCCCCGTCCGACGAAGACGCATCGGGCGGAAATACCGCAAACCCGTCGGAAGGCTCTGCCGAAAGCACGGCGAAACAGACGGATGACACAACGGATTCAGCAGGAAAGGAATGACCGATTATGAATAAAAAGCTCGTAAAAATTATAAGCGGCGCGCTTGCGCTCTCTCTCGCCGTGCCGTTCGCAGGCTGCAAAAAGAGCGATGCGGACAGCGAGTCGGCAACCGGCACCGACGAAACGACAACGGCTGAGCAGCACGTCTATGAGGGACTTGCAACAAACGTATCGAAATCCGAAACAGTGTATGTCAACCTTGACGCGAACGGCAACCGCCTGAGCACGGTTGTTTCGGACAAGCTGCACTCCGACCTTTCGCAGGTAAAGCTCATGGACAAAAGCGACCTGTCGGAAATAGTGAACGTAAAAGGCACCGAACAGCCGATAATCAACGGCACTGACATAGAGTGGAACATCGAAACGAATGACCTTTTCTACAGAGGCTATTCCGACAAGGAGCTGCCCGTGCAGATAGGCATCAAATATTACCTCGACGGCAATGAAATATCCGCCGATGAGCTTAAGGGCAAAACGGGCAGGCTCAAAATTGAAATAACCATGCACAACACCCTCTATACGGAAAAAGAAGTAAACGGTGTCATGCACAAAATATATAACCCGATGCTCATGTTCGGCGGACTGATACTTCCGGAGGATAAATTCGCGAACATCACCTCCGAAAACGGCAGATTTATAAGCGACGGCTCAAAAACGATAGTATTTTTCGCGGGGATGCCCGGTGTCAGCGACACGCTCGGAATAGAAAGCGACACGCTTAAGGAGCTCGGCATAAACGCGCTTGCGGATGTCGACCTGAACGGCAGGTATGTCATTGAAGCGGAGGTTACGGAGTGCACTCTCGGCAACATGTATTTCGCGGCAATGCCCCTTTCGGGAATTGCGGAAACCTTTAAGCTGTCCGATGACATCAGCTCCCTTACCGACATGCTCGAAAATCTCACCTCGCTTGCCGATTCGCTCAAGCAGGTCGACATACAGAAAATACTCAACGCTCTGTCCGCAGACGGCAACAACCTCAATCAGCTCACGGACGTTCTCTCGGACGCGTCGTCGCTGTACGAAAACAATAAAGCGCTCATCGAAACCCTCACGAAGTACATGACGAAGGAAAACCTTCAGCTCATAGAAGCCGTTATGAGCGACGTAAAGAGCATCGACATCGACACCGTAACACAGGTGTTAAACGACGAAAACCTCGCAAAGCTGCTTACGGATCTCGAAAAAACCGATCTGAAAAAATATGAGGAGCTGCTCAAAAACCCGCTGTTCAAGGCCTTCTTCAGCGACATTTCCTCGGTCGCAAGCGACGCACAGGCACTTATGCCGTCGATAGAAAAGCTCTCAAACGCCTTCAAACAAACGGACTTTAATAAGCTCATATCCGACGTTCAGTCGCTCATGACAGTCGTAAACAGTCTCTCCGACAAGCTCTCGACAGCCGAAAATCAGGCTGCGCTGAACAAGCTGCCCGAGACTGTGGAAGAAATAAAGCGCATAGTTTCCGTCGCGGAGCAAAATTCCGACCTGATAAGCTCTCTTACGGAGCTTGCTTCAAGCGATGACCTCAAAAAAATCACCGAAATTTTAGAGGGCACGCAGACTGACAACCTGAAAGATGCCGTCAAAAAGCTTACGGATTCCGATGTAAAAGCCGAGGATGCGGTTGCACTGTTCAGAGAAATGCTTGCGTTCGGAGCGGAAAACACGATTTTTACAAAGGCTGCGGAAAATACCGAAACAAGTCTGATGTTCATATTCAAAACCGCGGCGGTGGAATGAACCGTGCATAAAAATACGGTCGGGATAAAAACATAAGACAAGCCGAAATTCCCGTTTGCGAAGCGGTCGCAGGCGGGAATTTTACAATTTTTCAACAAAAAGCTTTATTTTTTGCCGCAAAAACAGCTCAATTTATCACTTTTATCCGTATTTGTGCTTGATTTTCACTGCCCGATATGGTAACATATTTTTTACTGTACACAGTTTTAATACACTGTATCCGACACCCAAAGAAAGAGAAAGCAAGGAGTTGACACTTTTTGGGAAAGTATATAATTAAGCGTATCGCCCTGGGACTGCTGAGCATATTCATAGTCGCGACAATCACGTTTTGTCTGATGAGTCTTGTTCCGGGCGGTCCTTTTGTCGCCGAAAAATCAATCAGCAAAGCGGCGCAGGAAGCACTTGCCGCAAAATACGGTCTTGACAAGCCTTTTTTACAGAGATACCTCACATACATGGGCGATCTGCTCAAGGGCGACATGGGACTGAGTCTGAAACAGCGCGGGCGAACCGTCTCCGATATCATTTTCTCAAAGCTCCCCGTGTCGATGCGTCTTGCGGGTGTCGCCGTCGCGGTGTCGCTGCTCGTGGGCATTCCTCTCGGGTGCCTGTCCGCATATAACCGCGGCAAATTCGCCGACAACTTCATTATCGTGCTTGCCACATGCGGCATTGCGATACCGAGCTTTATAACGAGCGTTATTCTGCTTTACACTTTCGGCAGCAAGCTGCAGATTCTGCCGACAATAGGATTAAATACGCTGTCGTCATACATAATGCCTGTAACGGCACTGTCGGTGTACCCGACGGCATACATTACCCGCCTTATGCGTTCAAGCCTTCTCGACGTCATGGGACAGGACTACATAAGAACAGCCAGAGCAAAGGGACTGGGCAATTTCAAAATACTTTTCAAGCACGCGATAAGAAACGCAATTCTCCCCGTCATAACGTACGTCGGTCCGATGCTTGCGAGCCTTATGACAGGCTCCTTCGTCGTTGAAAAGATATTCACAATTCCCGGATTGGGACGTGAATTTGTTTCGTCCATCACAAACCGTGACTACACGATGATTATGGGCACAACCATTTTGCTCGCCACGTTCATTATTATCGCGAACGTCATTGTTGACATTCTTTATAAGATAATCGACCCGCGCATAAAGCTTAAGTAAGGAGAAGGAAAGAAAGATATGAAAAAGCCTATGTTAGGTCTGCACCTTAATCCCGACGACTTTCTTCCCGCCACTCCCGACGAAAAAGAGAGCCTTGTGATAATGCGCAAAAGCGTCAACTTCTGGGCGGACGGCTTGCGCAGACTCAAAAAGAACAAGGTTGCTATGGTCAGCCTCGTGTTTGTCATTTTTATAATGATATTCGCGTATGTTCTCCCTGCCTTCTGGCCGTATTCGTACGAGCAGCAGATACATGGCAGCGAAAACCTCGCGCCGTTTGAATACGGTCAGGCGGAGCTTGCCGCAAAAGAAGCGGGCGAAAGCGTATTCCCGCACATCTGCGGCACGGATAAGCTCGGACGCGATTTCGCGGTGCGTCTGATGATGGGCACAAGAATAAGCCTTACCGTCGGACTCGTCTGCGCGGCTCTTGTTCTTCTCGTCGGCGCGACCTTCGGCGCGATTGCCGGCTTTGCCGGCGGCTGGGTCGACAACCTCATGATGCGTTTTACCGATATTTTATACACAATCCCCGATATACTCCTTATTATAATTCTCGCGACGGTTCTTCGCGAACGGCTCAAGATTCTTGCGGAAAAACCCGGCTTTATGTGGATGCAGACGGTAGGTCCGAACCTGCTGGCAATATTCATCGTGTTCATCCTCATCTACTGGGTAAGCATGGCGCGTATCACGCGTTCGCAGGTGCTCGTGCTCAAAGAAAGCGACTATGTCATGGCTGCGAAAGCACTCGGCGCAAACAGCTCGCGCATAATCAAAAAGCATCTTCTCACGAACTGCATCGGCACGCTTATCGTCACAACGACTCTACAGATTCCGTCGGCGATATTCACCGAAAGCTACCTGAGCTTCCTCGGACTCGGCGTTGCGGCTCCCATGCCGTCGCTCGGTTCTCTCGCGACCGACGCGGTAAAGGGCATGAACACATATCCGCATCTGCTGTTTTTGCCGGCGGTTATCATAAGCGTGACCATTCTTGCATTCAACCTCCTCGGCGACGGTCTGCGTGACGCGTTTGACCCCAAGCTGAAGAACTGATAAGGAGGGTATCAAAGTGAGCGAAAAACTACTTGAAATAAAAGACGAACGGCTTTCGTTCTTCACCCCCGCGGGCGAAGTAAAGGCTCTCAACGGCGTGTCCCTGTCCATGGACGAGGGCGAAGTGCTCGGCATAGTCGGCGAATCCGGCTCGGGCAAATCCGTCACGGCTTATTCCGTCATGGGACTTACCGCTTACCCCGGCAGGCTTGTCGGCGGCACAATACGCTTTAACGGTCATCAGATAGACAAAATGACCGAAAAAGAATTCAGAAAAATACGCGGCAACGAAGTGTCGATAATCTTCCAGGATCCGATGACAAGCCTTAACCCCGTTTACACAATCGGCAATCAGATTGAAGAAGCTATACTTCTGCACACAAACAAAACAAAAGCCGAGGCAAAGGTTCGCGCGAAGGAGCTTTTGGAGCTTGTCGGCATCAACGAACCCGAAAAGCGTCTGAAGCAGTACCCTCACGAGCATTCGGGCGGCATGCGTCAGCGCGTCATGATAGCGATTGCACTCGCATGCGAACCGAAGCTTCTCATCGCCGACGAACCCACAACGGCTCTCGACGTTACAATTCAGGCGCAGATACTCGAACTGATGCAGGAGCTGCGCAAGAAGCTCGGCATGAGCATAATAATGATAACCCACGACCTCGGCGTAGTCGCAAGCATGTGCGAAAAAATCGCCGTCATGTACGCGGGTCACATAGTTGAATACGGCACGGCGGACGAAATATTCTACTCGCCGAAGCACGAATACACAAAGGGACTTATCAAATCTATTCCCAAGCTCAACGCGGAAGAAAAAGAACGTCTTGTTCCCATTGAGGGACAGCCGGTCGATTTGCTGAATCCGCCCGCAGGCTGCCCGTTTGCGCCGCGCTGCGCATCGTGCATGAAAATATGCCTGAGGGAGATGCCGCCGAAAACCGAGCTGAGCGACACCCACTACAGCCATTGCTGGCTGCTGCAAAAGGAAGATTTCGAAAACGGAGGTGCCGAGGAATGAGCGACACGAAAAAACTCGTTGAGATAGAGCATCTTCAACAGTACTTCCCCGCAGGCGGCAGAGGCAAAAACAAACGCTTTGTTCAGGCTGTGGACGATGTCTCTTTTTCCATAAACAAGGGCGAAACACTCGGTCTGGTAGGCGAATCCGGCTGCGGAAAAACCACCGTCGGACGCACCGTTCTGCGTCTGTACGAGCCGACCGACGGCAAAATTATCTATGACGGCGAAACGATTTTCGACAAAGAGAATAAAATCGCCGTTGATATGCTCCCCTACCGCAAAAAAATGCAGATGGTCTTTCAGGACCCCTACGCGAGTCTTGACCCCCGCATGACAATCGGCGATATCGTAGGCGAACCCATTGACATTCACAAGCTCGCTAAAAGCAAAAGCGACCGCCGCGAAAGAATAATATCCCTGCTTGAAAAAGTCGGACTCAATTCCGAGCACGCTAACCGTTATCCGCATGAGTTTTCGGGCGGACAGCGTCAGAGAGTCGGCATTGCGCGAGCTCTTGCCGTCAATCCGGAATTTATCGTGTGCGACGAACCCGTTTCGGCTCTTGACGTTTCCATTCAGGCGCAGGTAGTCAACATGTTCGAGGATCTGCAGAACGATCTCGGACTTACATATCTGTTTATTGCTCATGACTTAAGCGTTGTAAAGCACATCTCAAACAGAATAGGCGTTATGTACCTCGGCAAGCTTGTCGAGATTGCAGACAGCTGGGAGCTTATCTCACACAGCGTTCATCCGTACACAAAGAGCCTTATTTCGGCTATCCCCGAGGCAGACCCCAAAACGGCACGCGCGTCTCACAGAATCACGCTTCAGGGCGATGTTCCGAGTCCCCTCAATCCGCCGAGCGGATGCCGCTTCCGCACCCGCTGCCCGCACGCGACGGAAAAATGCGCGCAGGAGTGCCCCTCGCTGAAGGAAGTATCAGCGGGACACATGGCGGCGTGCCATTTGCTGTAACGCAGAGCGGCGCAAAAGTTCCGCTTCGCCTGAAGCGAAACAAAACGCTTACGGCTTCGGATCTGTGTGCACGCGACGGATATTCGTGCGGCGGCAGCGCACCGTGCACGGAATTACTTTACGGTATTTGTTGCGCTTGACGCAATGAATATAAATTACCTATGCGGGCAAGTCCCGTAAATTTACAGAAAGGTAAGAGACGAACCATGAAAACAAGAAAGATCATCGCGCTTGTCCTCACTCTGGCTCTTTCGCTTTCCATGCTCTTCGGCCTTGCGGCTTGCAAAAACGGTGACGGCGACGCCACGAAAGCAAACACCGAAGGCAGCAAGGAGCTTTTGGATGCGATTTCCGTCCAGATAGGCAGCAACCCCGAAACACTCGATCCCGCGCTCAACTCCGCAGTTGACGGCGGCAACATGCTCATCACACTCTATGAGACACTTCTCATAATCGACCAGGACAACAAGGTTCAGCCGGGTCAGGCTGAATCGTACAAAGTGAGCGACGACGGACTCACTTGGACCTTCACCATGCGTGACGGCCTTAAATGGTCCGACGGCACGGAGCTTAACGCGAAAGACTTCGAGTACACCTTTAAGCGTGTCTGCGACGTTAACATCGCCGCTCCCTACGCCGAGACTGTCTGCGGCATGATCGAAGGCTACAGCGACGCTATCGGCAATCCCGACAGCGAAGGCAAGACCACAACCGAGCCTGACATCGACAAGCTCAACGTCAAGGCAAGCGAGGACGGCAAAACCCTCACAATCAAGCTTGCTTATCCCTGCTCGTATTTCGACAAGATTGTTGCTTTCGGCACTCTCAGCCCCGTTCAGAAGGCTACGGTTGAAGCTAACGGCGACTCCTGGGCGACCGAGGCGGCAACATACGTCTGCAACGGTCCTTACATGATCGAATCATGGACTCCCGGCGAGCGCATCGTCTGCAAGAAGAACCCCAACTACAACGGCGGCTGGGATTCATCCAAGATCGTGACGAATCACCTCAACTTCCTCCTTATCGAAGATTCCGCCGCAGCATATGCAGCTTACACCAACGGCACGGCTCTCATGATAAAGGAAGTTCCCACGGAAGAAATTCCCTCATTCAAAAAAGCTGAAGACGGCGGCGACTTCTATGTAGATCCCATCCTCGGCACATATTACCTCAGCATCAACCTCCAGAAAGAAATCTTCCGGGACAAGAACGTCCGCAAGGCTCTTTCTCTTGCCATCGACCGTGAGCAGGTTGCTAACGTCATCATGCAGGGCACATATTCTCCCGCATATGACTTCATCGGCCCCGGCATCGTAGACAGTGAAGGTTACTTCGAGGACAACACCAAGAAGGCTAACGGCGGCAGCTCCTTCATCAGCACCGACTATGCGGCAAACCTTGAAGAAGCAAAGAAAGCTCTCGCAGAAGCCGGTTATCCCAACGGCGAAGGCTTCCCCGCCATCACATATTCGACGAACGATTCCGGTTATCACGTAGCTGTTGCTGAATATCTCCAGCAGGCTTACAAGCAGCTCGGCATCACCATGAACATCGAAAAGGTTGAATGGGCATCCTTCACTCCTCAGCGCCGCGCAGGTGAATATGAACTTGCACGTAACGGTTGGGTAATGGACTACAACGATGCGTCCAACATGCTTGAACTCTTTGTTTCCACCAACGGCAACAACGACGGCAAATACAACAACGCCGAATACGATGCACTTATCGAGAAGTCAAAGACTGCCGACAGCGCAGCTCACTTTGAGGCTCTCCATGCAGCCGAAAAGCTCGCTCTCGAAGACTATGCATTCATTCCGCTTGCATACTACAACGACTTCTGGCTCCAGAGCGCAAAGCTCCAGGGCACATGGCACAGCCCCTACGGTTATTGGTACTTCCAGTACGCTTACGCATACGCTGACTGATAAAACCGCAGGCTGACAAAGCCGGTTTAGCTTAACAAGACCGCCGCACGGCTCGCACCCGTGCGGCGGTTATTTTTTGCGTCGGAGAAAAAAGATCTCCGCGCCGTCCTCTTAAGCTGACGGGAGTCGAACCCGTGTCGGTTTTGACAGGCTGATTTTTGCCCATGCTGCGTTAAACCCCTCGCAAATACGTCAAGTATTCGCTTCGGGGCTTGCCTTGCCTGAACAAAAATCAGCTCAGGCAAAACTGCTTTGCACCCGACAGC
>CAVFAD010000059.1:0-1773 GCA_963620305.1 Bacteroidaceae bacterium
ATTTAAAAAAACACTTGATTTTCCTTTCGGAGTATGATAATATTATCGGGCAGTTGGCGATAACAATGAATGAGAGGTAGAGAATTATGGCATGGTATGAAATCCTTATCGGTGTTGTACTTGTGATTGCGTCGGTGCTTTTGGTTGTAATAGTTCTCATGCAGCAGAGCAGACAAGCCGGTCTTTCCGGTGCTATTGCAGGCGGCTCGGATTCATTTTTCGGCAAAAACAAAGGCAGAACGATGGATGCAAAACTTGCCAAAATAACAAAGATTCTTGCTGTTTTTTTCTTTATCTTTACGGTTTTGGCTACATTCTTCATCGCATTTATGCAGGCAAAAAAATGATCCAGTAGCTCAGTCGGCAGAGCACCTGCCTTTTAAGCAGGGTGTCCGGAGTTCGAATCTCCGCTGGATCACCAAGGAAGTAAGCTGCACTCGGTGCGGCTTTTTTCTTTTTTTTGCTGCAGAATGCTGTTTTGCAATTACTGCTTACAAGACAAAAAAACAAACGGTAAAGAAGTGATACTGTGTTCAAATTAGGTGTTTCATCCTCTTGCTTTTATCCGCTTGAAACGGAGAAAGCATTTGATAAGGTCTGTAAAATCGGCTGCGGCTTTGCGGAAGTATTTCTTTGTGCGCCGTCGGAGCTTGAACCTACCTTTATAAAAGGGATTAAAACGTGTGCCGACAGCGCAAATGTCAAAATTCTGTCCGTGCATCCGTTTACGAGCTTTATGGAGAACACTTTTCTGTTCAGTCCTTATTATCGACGGTACAGCGACAGTATAGCACTGTACAGACGTTTTTTTGAAATATGCGCACATTTAGGCGCAAAAATTCTTGTTATGCACGGCGCAAAAAACATCTGCACTCTTTCGGACGAGGAATGTTTTGAGCGGTTTGCCGCTCTTTCCGAAATAGGCAAAGAATACGGCGTCTGTCTTTGTCAGGAAAATGTGGTGCATTTCAAGGCGGAATCGACAGAACATCTGCAAAAAGCGGCGGACATAATAGGAAAGGGTTTCGGAATTACACTTGACATAAAGCAGGCTCATCGTGCGGGAACGGATGAGTTTGAAATAATCAAAAAGCTTGCACCGTACATTAAGCATGTTCATATAAGTGACTGCAATTCCGCATATGATTGCCTTCCTCCCGGACGCGGTAACTATAATTTCACCCGCCTGTTTCAGGCTCTCAGCGACATAGGGTACTCGGACGGAATAATAATAGAACTTTACAGAAATTCATATTCGGACGAATCAGAGGTCGGCAAATCCTACGATGTGCTCAATTCACTGTTGAATTTGCGGTTTTAATGTGATATACTCTAAAAAAAACAGGCAGGTTATTATATATGAAATGTCCGTATTGTCTTTATCCCGAAAGCAAGGTAATTGATTCACGCCCCGCCGATGACGGACAGCGTATCAGAAGGCGCCGTGAATGTTTGTCCTGCAAAAAGAGATTCACAACCTATGAAGCAATCGAAAGTCAGCCGGTTATTATTATAAAGAGAGATAAATCACGTCAGGTTTTTGACAGAAACAAACTTCTCAGCGGAATGCTGCGGGCTTGCGAAAAGCGTCCCGTTTCACTTGAAACACTGGAAAAAGCAATAGACGAAATCGAAAGTCAGCTTCAAAATTCGCTTGAGCGCGAAGTAACCTCCGTCGCCGTCGGTGAAATGGCACTCGAAAAGCTTCGTAGAATAGATGAAATTGCGTATGTTCGCTTTGCATCCGTCTACCGTGACTTCAAGGATATCAAT
>CAVFAD010000059.1:1783-10624 GCA_963620305.1 Bacteroidaceae bacterium
GTACAAATTTTTCCACTTCCTCGGCTGCATTCGCAGCCTATATATTTTTTCGGAAAGCGAGACAAATAAATGAACGATAAAGAAATCGGTGAAATACGAAGAAGAATACGAAAGGATAAATGCGCCGTACCGTACATATACGGTGCTTTTATTAACGAAAAGAGAGAGCTTGTAAGTACTTTCAGACACAATGTCGCAATGCTGCCCGCAGATGATGCCGATGCAATATTTAAGATAATGCGCAAATCGTTTTCCGGGACGACGGGGAAAAATCTGCTCCAAGTTTCGTTTTCGACAGAGGACGTCATGAACGGCGAAGAACACAAAATGCTGATGGAAATGAGAATGCAGTCTCCCGAAAGCGAGCCGTATATTCAGACTTTTTTTGAAAAAACCGCCGCTTCCCTTGCAATGGAGGGCGCGTATATAATTTTACTTGCGCAGGATGTGTACGACGTGCCTGCATACGGTGCGGACGGAAAAAAAGCGGAAGAATCGGCAGAGGTTTTTAACTGTTTTTTGCAAGCATATGTCCGATAAAAGAAAGCAAGGCGGCACTCGGTTTCTTTGCGTCCGAGAACACCTTCAAGTCCCTGAACGCAAACGCTGTTATTTCTGCTCCGGAACTCGGCATTATGTTCCCCGCCTTTGACGACAGAAGTTCAAATATTTACAATATGCTTTTGTACACAAAAAATACAGCGGACAATCACACCGAATTTGTAACGGAATTTCTTAAGGGAACCGTGCCTATGCCTGCGCTTGAGCAGAAAGATACCTTTAATTCCCTGTTGACGGAAACGCTGTCGGAAGATTGCCGCTTCAACGTGGCATTAGCCGTTCGCGACGCAATATGCGACGAGATAACCGAAAATAAAGCTGCAGATGAAGAAGAACCGCCTGTCCTTTCAAAAAAGACCGTGAGCCGCGTGCTTGAAAAATGCGGCATCGGCAAAGAAAAAATCGAGGTTTTTGAGGAGAATTTTGCGGAACGTTTCGGTGAAGAAGCTGCAGTGTCCTCTGTAAATCTCGTAAATACAAAGCAGATCGACATTAACACACCCGATGTCAGCATAAAAATAAATTCGGATCGCTCCGATCTTGTCAAAACGCAGACAATAGACGGCAACAATTACATTCTGATACGCGCCGATGTATCCATCGAGGTAAACGGTATAAATATAAGTATCTGAAAACAAAACAAGCGCAAACAAAGCACATATTTGCCGCAAATCGACAAGTAATATAAAAACCTGTGTTTCACGAAGTCCGTTAAATTAAGGCTTCAAATGAAATACAGGTTTTTTTTATGTCAATTGTTTTTGAAGTCTGAGGTGACCGTTATATCGCCGCCGTCCGAAACCGCAACGACGATTCTTTCAATGGGTCTGTTCCAAAACTCGACAAGAATGTTGGCAATGGGGTCTTCGATTCTCTTTCGTATAGTCTGACGTATATCGCGGGCACCGCGCGAACCGCCGTCCGCTTCCGCAGCTACGGTCGAGTACACGGCAGGCGCAACCTCAAGTTTAATTCCCTTGTCATGCAAAGCATCTTCAAACTCGCGAATGAGAATTTCGGCAATCCTTGTATAATCTTCGGCGGTAAGGCTGTTGAAAACAATAATTTCATCAACTCTGCCGAGGAATTCGGGGCGCAAAAATTCGCGAAGTGATTTCATTGCCTTGTCCTTATTTGCGCTTGCCGTTTCCTTACCGAATCCAAGCAAATTCTCACGTCGTTCACTTCCTGCGTTTGAGGTCATGACAATGACCGCGTTCGCGAAATTCACTGTGCGTCCCTGTGCATCATTGGTTTTACCCTCATCAAGTATCTGAAGCAAGATATTCATCACATCGGGATGCGCTTTTTCGATTTCGTCAAAAAGTATGACGGAATACGGTTTTCTTCTGACTTTTTCCGTAAGCTGTCCTGCCTCATCGTAACCGACATACCCCGGAGGTGAGCCGATGAGTCGGGAGACGCTGTGTTTTTCCATAAATTCGGACATATCGAAACGTATAAGAGTTTCGGGTGTGTCAAAAAGCTCGTTTGAAAGCTGCTTGACAAGCTCCGTTTTGCCTACCCCTGTGGGACCTACAAAAATAAACGATGCGGGACGTTTTTGAACACTCAGGCGGACGCGCGAACGTCTTACTGCGGCACAAACCGCATTTATTGCTTCATCCTGTCCGACGATTCTCGCCTTAAGGTGTTCCTCCAGGTCGAGAAGTTTGCTCATGTCACTGTCAACGATTTTTCTCACGGGAATGCCTGTGGAAAGGCTGATGACCCTTGCAATATCGTCCTCGGTTACAAAGTTGTCCTCCGCGAGAGGTTTAAGCTGTTTTTCCTCATCTTCTATGCGAAGCAGTTCGCTGCGAACGGATGAAATTGCCTGATAATCGGGATTGTCAACATTTGCGGAAAGTTCGGCTTCACGCGCTTTCAGTTCCGCAGTGCTTTTTTGAAGCATCTCCATGCGGCTGATGGCTTTATTTCGCAAATTTGCGCAAGTGCAGGCTTCATCAAGCATGTCTATCGCCTTGTCGGGAAGAAAACGATCGGTAATATACCGCTCCGATAAGGTTACCGCCTTATAAAGCAGCGAATCCGAAATTCTGACCTTGTGAAAATTTTCGTAATATTCTTTTATGCCCTTGAGCATTTCATATGCTTCTTCAACAGAGGGTTCCTCCACCTTGACGGGTTGAAAACGTCTTTCGAGCGCGGCATCCTTTTCGATATGCTTGCGGTATTCGTTGAAGGTCGTTGCGCCGATGACTTGAATTTCACCGCGTGAGAGCGCGGGTTTAAGGATGTTGGCTGCATTCATCGAGCCTTCCGCATCACCCGTTCCGACGAGATTGTGCACTTCGTCAATAAACAGAATTATATTTCCCGCCGCCTTTACCTCGTCGACAAGTCCTTTTATCCTGCTTTCAAACTGACCGCGGAACTGCGTTCCCGCAACAAGCGCAGTGAGGTCAAGAAGGTGTATTTCTTTGTCCGCAAGCTTTGCAGGTACGTTGCCCGATGCGATTCTCAAAGCAAGTCCCTCCGCAACAGCGGTTTTTCCGACACCGGGTTCACCGATAAGACAGGGGTTGTTTTTTGTGCGGCGGCAAAGTATCTGCGTAACGCGGGCAATAACATCGTCTCTGCCGACAATACGGTCTACTTTGCCGTCCGCTGCCTTTTGCGTCAGGTCGGTACAGTAAAGCGACAGCAGCTTACGGTTCTCTTTTTTTGCTTTTTTCTCTTTTTTCTGTGCGGAACCCTCAACGGCTTCGGCGGGAAGATCCACCTTATCGCCGTCGGCTGCGTTTTTTGCGGCACCGAAGCCGCCGAACAGATTTTGAAGAAACGGCAACGTTGATGCACCGCCGTTTTCAAATCCCTCGGTACCGTCACCGAGCGATTCGGTAAAGTTTTCATTCAGCGCATCTATATCCTCATCGGTGACCCCCATTTTAGACAGCATATCTTTAATCGGACCGATATTCAGATCCATTGCACATTTTATGCAAAGTCCCTCCTGCGTGGTTTTGTCTCCCTCAATCCGGGAAACAAAAATAACGGCGGGATTTTTTTTACATCTCGAGCATAAACGCATTTTCATTGTTTTTCCTTTCGGGGATATACAAAATTATTTTTTGTTTGCTTTTTCAGCCTGACGTGCTTCTTTTTCCGCGCGTGCCTTTGCCTTTCCCTCGGGCGAAAATCTTTCTTTAACCTGACGGTGTGTTTCGGGCATATAGCTGATGAATGCAACAAATGTCATAATCACCGCGATTACGACAAGCACCATCATTGCGGAATCCGGCAGCGTAAACACATGTGCTATCGCGTTCGCTCCTTCGCTGAACGCGCCTACTTCGGGGCCGAATGCCATTATAAGCAGCATCACAAGATAAAACACCATCGTAGCAGCTTTTCCGTATATCTCCGCAGCACCCGGACGTATTCCGAAATAAAGCATCGCTGCGCCGCCCAAAAGCATAACAAGCTCTTTGACGATAAACAGCAAAAATACCCATGCAAAAAGATGCAGCGTGCGATTTTCCGCTCTGTAAAACGTTATAAAAAGAAGCACCGCAATAGTCGCCTGCGTAAGCTTGTCGGCAATGGGATCAAGCAGCTTGCCAAGCTCGCTGACCTGATTGAACCTGCGCGCAATTTTCCCGTCGAACAGGTCGCTTAAACCCGAAATCGCGAGCATTATAACTGCCCACAAAAGCTCATGCTTTAAGAAAAGAACCGCAAAAACAGGCACTATCAGGATGCGAATGAAAGACAGTAAATTGGGAACGGTCCAAACGTTTGAAAACAGAGATGCGGAATTTTTTTCCATTGTTATATAAACCTACCTTTAAAAGATTTGAGCTGCAAGTCCGCAAAGCGCAGAATCCGATACAAGATCGGCAAAACCGCCGTTGTCAAAAATCGGACATATAAGATTCATAAGCAGGCACACGGCAAAAACAGCAAGAACAGCTTTTACCGCGCCGAGCAAAAATCCCAAAATTTTATTTACCCATGACAGCATTCCCGGGTTCTTCCTGTGAAACAGAACCTTGTCAAGCGCACCGAGCACAGCGCGCAGCAGTGCGGCGCAAAGAATGAATATCACCGCAGCCGCCGCCCATGTAAGCAGCTTTACCGCTACGGGCAGAACGTAAGAGGTCTCAATTTCGGCTACCGTCAGTACGGCACTTGAATCCGACGCTGTCGGAGAAAAATACTCTATCGCCGAGCCTATATACGAAGGTAAAGCTGCAGCAGCCTTGTCGAGAGCCGTGCCGACCTCACCCTGCACGGAACCCGACGGAAATGCCTCGTTAAGTGCCGTCAGTATTTTTTCGCGAAGAAAACCGTTGTAAACGCTCTCCGCTGCGGGAAGAGCGGCAATTTTTGATATAAAAGCGGAAGCCACGTAGGCGATAACCCCGGCAAGCGATTTGAAAAATCCGCGTGAGGCACCGATGCACGCAATAAAAACCATGATAAGAATAAGCACAATATCCAATAAATTCAAAACTGTATCTCTCCTTTCCGACATTGTAACACAACAAAGTGTTTTATACAATACATTTTTTTACCGTAACATTTCAGCCTGCGGCAGCAACACTTTCCGCCGTAACGGTCAGCTGCGTTTCATTTGCGGTTTCGTCTGCGGCAGCAGATTCGTCTGAAACCGCCTGTTCTTCCGATGCGGTTTCCTTTTCGCTGCTTTCCGTTGAAGATTCTTCTTCGGATGCACCGCGCAAATTCGAAGAAAAGGAACAAAGTCCGCCGGATGTAAGTACATAAAGCCTTGAGTGCGACAGCGCAACCGCCGTTGCATTTTCCTGAAGATAAACGAGTCCCACGGAATTGCCGTACTTGTCAAAAGATTCTATTCTGTCGCGCAATACGACGGAAACACGGCTGCCGGAGCACACCACATCGGAAATTTCCTCCGAAAAAGTCTTTTCAAACAGCTGCTTGCCGCGCTTGTTCAAAACAGTAACGCGAGTATTGTTTTCGTTGCCGTAAACGGCTAAAGACAATACTTTCATTCCCGACGGGAAGTCATAAAAATGCTTTATCTCATTGGAAGAATACGAAAGTATCTGCTTTTTTGCACCGGTGGAATCTACGAAATAAACACCGTCGTTGCAAAAAACAATAAGTTTTTTCGATGAAACAAACGATACATTAAAGACGATGGAACCCGAAAAGTCCGCTGTGAGGACAGGCTCATCGGAATTAAACTCAAACAGCTTTACAACCGAAACGATCTTTGCATTTTCGGAAGTGAGAATGCCCGCGGCGCAGGATCTCCCGTTGTCCGACAAAGTAAGCGCTGAAATATAGTCGGAGGAACTGCCCCACTCAAAAATTTTTTTGTCCCGCCCCGAACAGACGTACAGATGCGACTGATATCCGCCGTCGGAATTGAGCGAATAAGCATAATTGCCTCTTTTTCCGATTGCCGCGCAGGTTATTGCAGAAGCTGTTTCATGTTCAGAGTAAACTCCGCCGCGTTTTTCTATACGGTATTTGTAACCGCCGAGGTCATAAAGAATAAGGTTTCTACCCGAGGCATCTGCAACCGGAGAAGCAAAAGTGTGCTCGTTTTTTGACAGCAAATTACCCGAAGCATCAAAATAGTACACTGCGCTGTCTGCAATCGCCGCAGCACCTCCCGTATACGGAACGACGGACTTTACGGACGCAGCTCCGATGTCAAAGCCCGCAGACATCGCCGTTTCGGTTGTTTTTACAGTCCGAGTTCTTTCGCCGATGACAAATGCGGCGGCAACAACAAGAATAACGACCGGCAGCACGGCTCCGACCGTTTTCAAAATAACAGTTCCGTTAAGCGTTGCTTTATTGGATTTTCCGCCTTTTTCTTTTGACATTTTTATCTCAAAACCTTTCGTAATTTACCCTGTTGAGATACAGACCGTCCGGAGGCAGTGTCATGCCTGCGCGTAATCTGTCGCGTGCGGCAATAATCTCGGGAATTGTTCCGCGTTCTATCTTCCCTTCGGAGATATAAATCAGTGTTCCTGCCATGATTCTTACCATGTTGTAAAGGAATCCGTTCCCCGTCACCTTAAAACAAACGGTATCCCCGTCCCTGAACACACCTGCGTCAAATACCGTTCGGACAGAAGTTGCGGTATCGGAGCCTGCGGCACGAAACGACGAAAAATCATACGTCCCGATATAATCACGTGCCTGTCGATCCAGCATATTTTCATCGAGTTTGTATTTGTAGCCGTATGCTCTGCCTGCAAAAAACGGATCGCGCACAGCCCCGTTATAAATTTTGTAAACATATTCTTTTGACGAACAATCAAAACGGGCGTTGAAGTTATCCGATACCGTTTGCGCATCCGTAACGGCAATTGAATACGGCAGAAAATGATTCATTCCGCTTATAACGTTTGCAAGCGGCATTTCTTTCTTGGAAACAAAATTGCATTTGAAATTGTTCGCATGCACTCCCGCATCGGTTCTGCTGCAGCCCGTCACATGATCGCATTCTCCGAAAAGAGCCGACACTGCGTTTTCGACACATTCCTGCACGGAAAGCGCATTCTGCTGTCGCTGCCAGCCGTGAAATCCGCTGCCGTCAAATTTCAGCGTTAAAAGATAATTCATTATTACAGCACCGTTTTAAGAATAAATATATCACCGAAATCATAAACCGAAACAAAAATAACACCTGCCAAAAGAAGAAAAGCGAGCACAAGCACCGCATAATCCGACGGACGCATTTTCATGATGCGCAAACGCGTCCTGCCCTTGCCGCCCGTATAACAGCGGCATTCCATAGCAAACGCAAGCTCATACGCGCGTCGGAAGGAATTGACAAAAAGCGGAATAAAAACGGGCACAAGTGCCTTGGCACGTTCCTTCAGTGAGCCTGTTTCGAGCTGCGCTCCCCTTGCCTTCTGCGCGCTCATAATGATATCTATCTCCTCTATCAGTGTAGGAATGAATCTTAATGCAATAGTCATCATCATCGCAAGAGAATGGACATTTACCTTTACAAGCGTCAGCGGTGAAAGCAACCGCTCGATAGCGTCGGTAAGCAGTGTCGGCGAAGTCGTGTTTACCATTAACGAGCCTGACAGAATAAGCGCGATTACGCGTACCGTAATAAAAACGGCACTGAACACACCGGCATCCGTTATCACAAAGTCGAAACGGTCAAACGGTTTCCAGAGAACGGTGCCTTTGTTGTTGTAAAAAATCTGTAAAAAGGCGGTAAAGCACACAAGAAACAAGATCATTTTAAGTCCGTTAAAAACGGATTTGAGCGGAATTTTTGAAATGAGCACCGCGATAATCACCGAAGCCGTAAGAATAATCAGCGGCAAAAAACTCTTGCAGATAAACAGCGCAATGATATATAAAAGCGTAACGGTAATTTTTACGCGCGGGTCAAGCTTATGTACAGGTGAATTGCCGGGGAAGAATTGCCCGACGGTAACTTCCTTTATCATTTTACTCCTCCCGCCCTGTTTTGTACGAGTTCTGCAAGAGCATCCGCACAGCTCTCTGCAGTAAAAATATTCTGCGGCAGGTCTATTCCCGAACTGCGAAGAGCCGAAGCTATTTTTGTCGAAACGGGGACGTCAAGTCCCATTTCGATAAGCTCATCGGAATGCGAAAAAATCTCCTGCGGCGTTCCGGTAAAAGTAAGCCTTCCGGTATTTAAGACAAATATTCTGTCGGATACGCGTGCCGCCGTTTCCATGCTGTGTGTAACCATCATTACGGTGGCTCCCGTAGAACGTCGGTATTCGCATATCATTGACATGATTTCACTGCGTCCTACGGGATCAAGTCCTGCGGCGGGTTCATCAAGAATCAGTATTTCGGGCAGCATTGCCATAACACCCGCTATTGCGGCACGACGCTTTTGCCCGCCCGAAAGATCAAACGGAGAACGGGATAAAAGGCTCGGTTTGAGTTTAACAAAAGAAGCGGCTCTTGCCACACGTTCTTTTATTTCGACATCCGAAAGTCCCATGTTTCTCGGACCGAAGGCTATATCTTTTTCGACCGTTTCCTCAAAAAGCTGATATTCCGGGTACTGAAAACAAAGTCCTACCTTGAACCGTGCCTCTCTCAAAATTTTTTTATCGGAGTTGATATCCTTACCCTCAAGAATGACTTCACCCGAATCCGGTTTAAGCAGTCCGTCAAGCATCTGCATAAGCGTGCTTTTTCCCGAACCCGTGTGACCGATTATCCCTATAAATTCACCTTTTTTTACAGAAAAGGACACATCTGAAAGAGCCTTTTTTTCAAAAGGCATCCCCTTGGAATAAGTATACG
>CAVFAD010000060.1:0-10607 GCA_963620305.1 Bacteroidaceae bacterium
ATATTACAATTCATCCACACCGCACGGCATGATAGCCGTAGACGGGAAAGACTGCGTTTTCTGCGCCGTTGTGCTGCCGGGCGAAGACGAACAGGAATCCGTTGTCCGCTCATCCGTCGTTTCAACGCGTCCGTCGAAAAAACTGCTGTGCGAAAAATTTGTCGAAGTCGAGGAGGACGAAAACGGCTCTCCCGTAAGAATCGACTTCAAAAACTCCGACGTTTTCAACTTCGGTTTTGACGTTGTGGATGAAATTGCGGAGAAATATCCCGACAAGCTCGCAATGATTCACCTTGACAAAAACAAGGTCGAGCGAAGATTCACTTTTTCACAGATGAAGAAGGAATCCGCACGCGTTGCAAACTACTTCAAGAGTCTCGGTATAAGAAGCGGCGACAGGGTTATGCTCGTGCTGAAGCGTCACTATGAATTCTGGTTCGCAATGGTTGCACTCCACAAACTCGGAGCGATAGCAATCCCCGCGACATATCTGCTGCAAAAGCACGACTTTGAATACAGATATAACGCGGCGGGCGTAAAAGCGATAGTGTGCACCGCCGACGGGGATACGGCAAATATAGCGGAAGAAGCGGCAAAAGAATGTCCGAGTGTGGAGCTTATGCTCCTTGTCGGCGGCAAAAAAGACGGCTGGCACGATTTTGATGCCGAGTATCCGCTCTATTCCAGCAAATTCACCCGCGAAAAGGACACCCCATGCGGCGAATCACCCGCGCTGATGTTCTTCTCCTCCGGCACTACGGGCGAACCGAAAATGGTCATGCACAAGCACACTTACGCTCTCGGTCACTTCCTGACCGCAAAGTACTGGCACTGCTGCGAGCGCGACGGACTTCATTTCACCATTTCGGACACCGGATGGGGCAAATCGCTTTGGGGCAAGCTCTACGGGCAGTGGATGTGCGAAGGCGCAGTGTTTGTATACGATTTCGACCGTTTCAATGCCGCGGACATACTGCCGATGTTTGCAAAATATGATATTTCCACATTCTGCGCACCTCCGACGATGCTGCGCATGATGATAAAGGAAGACCTCTCTAAATACGATTTTTCTTCGATAAAACACATGACCACGGCAGGCGAAGCTCTTAACCCCGAGGTCGCAAAACAGTTCTATAATCTCACCGGACTTACAATATACGAGGGCTTCGGACAGACCGAAACAACGCTTACGATAGCAAATCTGCGCGGAACGGATGTAAAACCCGGTTCGATGGGCAAGGCTTCGCCGCAGTATAGGATAGACCTTATCGACGCGGACGGCAACACCGTCCAAAACGGCGAAACGGGCGAAATAGTCATTCGGCTCGACAACGGCACGCCTCCCGGACTTTTCAGCGAATATTGCAAAGAACCCGAAAAAACAGCGGAGGCAATGCGCGGCGGGGTCTATCACACGGGCGACACCGCATGGCGCGACGAGGACGGCTACTTCTGGTACGTCGGACGTGTGGACGACATCATAAAATCTTCAGGATACCGCATAGGACCGTTCGAAATAGAAAGCGTGATAATGGAACTTCCCTATGTGCTTGAGTGCGGCGTTTCGGCTGCGCCCGATGAAATACGCGGACAGATAGTAAAAGCAAGCATAGTCCTGACAAAAGGCACCGAGCCGACGGAAGACCTGAAAAAAGAAATACAGCAATATGTCAAGACCCACACCGCACCCTACAAATATCCGCGTCTTGTCGTGTTCAGAGACTCTCTGCCGAAAACAACAAGCGGAAAGATTCAGCGCGGCAAGCTGTAAACGGCTGCGTTCCCGTCTGCACGGTTCAAAAATCACGGCGCACGATTTTTCACGATTTTTGCATTTCTCTTTTTCAAAAAAAATACTTGACAAATTACCGAAGTTGAATTATACTTTTTTGCATAAAGGCTGTGACGGTGAGTATCCTTGTTATACGTCCTTCAGAGAGGCAGCGGTCGGTGTGAGCTGTCGGAAACGGAACAACGGATTGTAGCACCCGAGCCGGAAGAAAGAAAGCGGTTTTCCGTGAGTAGAGTCTTCCCGTGATTGCTGCGTGAATGCATAAGGCTTGTCAGAGCCTGAGAGGCACGTTTTCGTGCAATTTGAGTGGTACCGCGGGTGCAGATTATATCACACTCGTCTCAAAGTAATTCAACTTTGGGACGGGTGTTTTTTCGTCCCTAAAAGGAGGACTGCATCGTGAATCAAATCACGGCACTTGACTACAAAATAAAAGAAATGGCGGGACGCATTCGGGAATTAAGGCAGATAGAAAATATTTCCCCGGAAGCAATGGCTTTACAAACGGACGTAACGACGGAGGAATATCTTCGCTGTGAAAACGGCGAAAGCGATTTAAACTTTGCGTTTATCTACCGCTGCGCGCTTGCGCTCGGCGTAAACGTGACGGACATAATCGAGGGTCACAGTCCCACTCTTAAATCCTTCACCGTAACAAGACGCGGCGGCGGTCAGGAAATAGCGAACGCGCACGGTATGACGTACTATAACCTTGCCTACGCGTTTCAGAACAGAATAGCCGAACCGCTCTACGTAAAAAGCAAATACGACGACGGCGCACAGATACGCGACATAGAGCTTACCACTCATGAAGGGCAGGAACTTGACATTGTAATTTCGGGACATCTGCGCGTACAAATAGGCGAACACTCCGAAGTTCTCGGTGCGGGCGACAGCGTATATTACGATTCTTCCGCTCCGCACGGCATGATAGCCGTAGGCGGTGAGGACTGTGAGTTTTACGCAATAGTACTTAATCCGGCGGGCGAACCGATTCCCGAACTGACTCCGGTAAGAGCCGTTCCCGAAAATATAACACTCCCCGCCGACAACGGCGACAGAATATACAGGCGATTCACCGAGGTCGTAAAAAATGATAAAGGCACACCTGTTTCAATAAAATTCAAAAACGCGGAACATTTTAATTTTGCTTTTGATATTGTGGATGAGCTTGGCACGCGTTCTCCCGACAAGCTCGCAATGCTGCACATTTCGCGTGACAAAACCGAACACAGATTCACATTCGGTGACATAAAAAAAGAATCCGCGCGGTGTGCAAATTACTTCAAGTCAATCGGGATAAAGCGCGGCGACAGAGTTCTTCTTGTTCTCGGACGCAGATATCAGTTCTGGTTTGCGGTACTCGGACTTCACAAACTCGGAGCAATTGCAATTCCCGCGACAAATCAGCTTCAGGCGCATGATTTCGAGTACAGATTCAAAAAAGCCGGCATCGAACACATTATCATAACTTCCGACGGCGATGCCGCGCATCAGGCGGAGGAAGCCGAGAAGCTACATAAACCGCTCACAAATAAAATCATTGTCGGCGGCAGCCGCGACGGTTGGAAAAGCTTTGATGATGAATACTCTGCATTCAGTTCTCATTTTGAACGCGGTGAAAACGCTCCCGGCGGCGACGACACTATGCTCATGTTTTTCACCTCGGGCACATCCGGATATCCGAAGATAGCGGCTCACAATTACAAATACGCGCTCGGTCACTTCCATACGGCAAAGTACTGGCACTGCTGCGACCCCGACGGACTTCATTTTACGATATCCGACACAGGATGGGCAAAAGCCATGTGGGGCAAGCTCTACGGTCAGTGGTTAAGCGAAGCGGCAACGTTTGTATATGATTTCGAGCGTTTCAGTGCAGCCGACATACTCCCGATGTTTGCAAAATATCACATTACAACGTTCTGCGCACCGCCGACAATGCTGCGCATGATGGTTAAAGAAGACATCATGAAGTACGATTTATCCTCCGTTAAGCACATGACGACAGCAGGCGAAGCGCTCAACCCCGAAGTATACCGTCAATTCGAAAAAGCAACGGGACTGCAGATAATCGAAGGCTTCGGACAGAGTGAAAGCACCATGATGATAGGAACGCTTCGCGGCGATTCTCACAAAATAGGTTCAATGGGCAAACCCGTGCCGACATACGACATAACCCTGCTCGACCCCGACGGCAACGAGGTCAAGGTCGGTGAAGTCGGCGAGATATGCGTCGACCTCAGAAAAGGCAGACCGTTCGGACTGTTCACCGAATACTACAACGACCCCGAAAAAACGGCAGAGGCGATACATGACGGCTTCTATCACACGGGCGACACGGCATGGCGCGACGAAGACGGATACTACTGGTACGTCGGACGCGCCGATGATGTTATCAAATCGTCGGGATACCGCATAGGACCGTTTGAAATCGAAAGCGTCATCATGGAGCTGCCGTATGTGCTCGAATGCGGCGTTTCGGCTGCACCCGACGAAGTGCGCGGTCAGATTGTAAAGGCAAGCATCGTTCTGACCAAAGGCACCGTGCCCACGGAAGAACTGAAAAAAGAAATACAAAACTACGTAAAAACACACACTGCGCCGTATAAATATCCCAGGTTGATAGTTTTCCGCGATTCACTCCCGAAAACGGCAACAGGAAAAATACAGCGCAACAAACTGTAAGAAAAAAAACAATGCAAATAAAACAAGTGAGGTGGAACGAATGAAAATCAGCTGTGTTCAAATGAACATGCTTTTGGGAAATACGGAATACAATTTCGCGCATGCCGAAGAACTTTTTGAAAATGCAGCCGCAGACGGCAACCCCGACGTCGTTGTTTTTCCCGAAACATGGAACACCGGCTTTTTCCCGCACGACGAGCTGCAAAATCTCTGCGACACAGACGGCAAACGTACAAAAGCACTTTTCGGTTCGCTCGCGAAACGCCGAGGTATAAACATCGTCGCAGGTTCCGTATCTAACATAAAGAACGGAAAAATTTACAATACCGCATATATCTTCGACAGAAACGGCGATTGCATAGCCGAATATGACAAGACCCATCTTTTTACGCCGATGAACGAGCATGATTTTTACGAAAAAGGCTCACGCCTTACGGCTTTTGAGCTTGACGGTAAGAGGTGCGGCATAATAATCTGCTACGACGTACGTTTTCCCGAGCTTACGAGAACCCTGACCGTACGCAGCAGGCTCGACTGTCTTTTTGTCGTTTCGCAGTGGCCGGACAAACGGATAACGCAGCTTGAAACGCTTCTGAAAGCGCGCGCAATCGAAAATCAGATGTTTGTCGCCTGCTGCAATTCGTGCGGCACGGCAAACAGCACGGTTTACGGCGGTCACTCGTCCGTGTACTCCCCTCTCGGCGAAACGCTTGCATGCGCCGGAGAAAACGAAGAAACAATAACGGCAGACTGCGATGAAAATATTTTATCGCAAATCAGAGAATCAATAAATGTTTTTCGCGACAGACGTGAAGAACTTTATGACATAAAGACAAAATAAAACCGAAAGAAGGATAAATGCAATGGCTTACAATTTTCCCGTAACAAGAACAACGCACCCGAAGAAACGTCCCGAGGACGAAACGAAGCTCGGCTTTGCACAGTACTTCACAGACCACATGTTTGTGATGGACTACGACGAAGGACAGGGTTGGCACGACGGCAGAGTCGTCCCGCACGAGCCGATACTCATTGAACCTGCATCATGCGTACTGCACTATGCGCAGATGATGTTTGAGGGCATGAAGGCATACCGCACTCCGTCGGGTGAAATACAGCTTTTCAGACCCGACATGAACGTAAAGAGAATGGCGCGTACGAACGAGAGAATGTGCATGCCCGAACTTCCCGACGATCTTCTCGTTGCGGCGGTAAAGGCTGTCATAAAGGAGGACATCGACTGGGTGCCGTCCGCTCCCGGTACCGCTCTGTACGTAAGACCGTTTATTTTCGGCGACGAAGTATCCTTTTCGGTTCTGCCCGCAAAACATTACAGATTCATGATAATCTTAAGTCCCACAGGCTCATATTACGCCGCAAACGACGGCGGACTTTCGACCACGCGCATCTATGTGCAGGATGAATACATCCGTGCGGCAAAGGGCGGCACGGGTTACGCAAAAGTCGGCGGTAACTACGGCGGCGGTATGAGAGCGTCAAAGGACGCAATGAAATACGACTGCAAGGACGTTTTGTGGCTTGATGCGGCAGAGCATAAATACGTCGAGGAAATTGGCACTTCAAACGCGTTTTTCAAAATTAACGGCGAAGTTATCACCGCGCCGCTGACATCCGGCACGATACTTCCCGGAATCACACGCGACAGCGTTATCGCGCTTCTCAAAAAATGGGGCGTTCCGATAACCGAACGCAAGCTCTCCATTGACGAAATAATCGCGGCAAGCGAAAACGGTACGCTTGAGGAGATTTTCGCAAGCGGTACAGCCGCTGTTATCTCCCCGATAGGAACGCTCAACTACAAGGGCAAAGACATAACCGTTGCCGACGGCAAGGTAGGCGCAACGGCTCAGAAGCTCTACGACACGCTGTACGGTATTCAGACGGGAACGGTGGAGGATTTCATGGGTTGGACTTATCCGCTCGGTCTTAAAGCGTAAGCCGATGAAACGAGTAACTCTTTTCAGCGGACACTTCGGGAGTGGGAAAACAAATGTCGCCGTCAATTATGCGCTGAAGCTGAATGCTCTCGGCTATCGAACGGCGATTGCCGACCTTGACACGGTGAATCCGTATTTCAGAACAAAAGACAGTGAAAAAGAACTTGTCGGCGCGGGCGTACGCGTAATTTCGCTGCCTTTTGCAAACACAAGTGTCGACCTGCCGTCAATACCGAGCGAAGTCTATTCGCTCGTGCGGCGGACAAACGAATATGCAGTGTTCGACATAGGCGGTGACGGCGACGGTGCGTACGCACTCGGAAGATTTTCGCCGCATATTCTCGAAGAAAACAATTTCGAGCATTTTTTTGTCGTCAACTTTTACCGTCCGCTGACACCCGACGCGGCAAGCGCGGCGGAATATATGACCGACATAGAAAAAGCGTGCGGAATACCGTTTACCGGCATTGTCAACAATTCAAATCTCGGCGAAGCTACCGACATATCCGTCATTGAAAATAAATTCGCCGAAGCCGACCGGCTTGCCGAAATTTCGGGACTGCCGGTCGTAATGACCTCGGTAATAAAAGACCTTGCGGAGAAAACGAACCGCACGGACGTTTTCCCGCTGACGCTACAGAAAAAGTACTGGTAAAGGAGCTGTGAGAATGGCAAAGCTGACCTTCAAAGCTGATATCTGCAAAGGCTGCGGACTCTGCATAAACGCCTGTCCGAAGCATCTTTTGAGAATGGCGGCGGACAAAATAAACAAAAAGGGGCATTCCCCCGCCGAGATAACCGATATGTCACAGTGCATCGGCTGTGCGTTTTGTGCAACCGTGTGCCCCGACTGTGTTATCACGGTAGAAAAGTGAGGTGAAAGCAATGAGTGAAAAAGTGCTTATGAAAGGCAACGAGGCAATCGCCGAAGCCGCGATAAGAGCGGGATGCATGCATTATTTCGGCTATCCCATAACACCGCAGACGGAGCTTGCCGCTTACATGGCAAAGCGCATGCCGAAGATAGGCGGCACATTCCTGCAAGCCGAAAGCGAAATCGCCGCGATAAACATGGTATACGGCGTAGCTTCGACGGGCAAGCGCGTAATGACTTCGTCGTCATCTCCGGGAGTATCGCTCAAGCAGGAGGGCATTTCATACTTGGCAGGAGCGGATCTGCCTGCTCTTATCGTCAACGTGCAGCGCGGCGGTCCGGGACTCGGCGGCATTCAGCCGTCTCAGTCGGACTATTTCCAGGCGACAAAGGGCGGCGGACACGGCGATTATCATCTTATTGTTCTGACTCCCGCATCGGTTCAGGAAATGGCGGATCTGACATTCCTCGCATTTGACCTGTCCGACAAATACAGAGTTCCCGCGATGCTGCTTGCCGACGGCACAATGGGACAGATGATGGAGCCTGTCGTGCTGCCCGAACCGCATGCGTCCGTCGTCGACAAACCGTGGGCGGTTACGGGAACGCAGATGAAAAGAAAGCACAATATCATAAACTCCCTTTATCTTGTCCCCGAGGAACTTGAAAAGACGAACATCGAGCGCTTCGAACGTTACAAAACAATCGAAGAAAACGAAGCGCGTTACGAGTGCTTCATGACCGATGACGCGGACATTGTCGTTGTCGCGTTCGGCATTGCGGCGCGTGTTTCGAAAAATGCAGTCGTCGCCGCAAGAAAGGAAGGCATCAAGGTCGGACTTGTGCGTCCGATAACGGTATGGCCGTTCCCAAAAAAACCGATAGCACGGCTTGCCGAACAGGTTAAAGGCTTTATCTCTGTCGAGCTTTCCATGGGACAGATGATTGAAGACATCCGTCTTGCGGCAAGCTGCAAATGCCCCGTAGAACTTTGCGGCAGATCGGGCGGTATGATACCGTCACCCGAACAGGTGCTTGAAGCCGTAAGAAAAATGCAGGGAGGTACGAAATAATGACAGTATTCGAAAAACCGAAAAGTCTTACCGATGCCGAATTGCACTATTGCCCCGGCTGCACCCACGGAATAATTCACCGTCTTGTCGCCGAAGCTATCGACACACTCGGAATAGAAGGCAGAACCGTCGGCGTTGCGCCTGTCGGCTGCGCCGTTATGGCGTACAACTACTTTGCATGCGACATGGTCGAAGCCGCGCACGGCAGAGCACCCGCAGTCGCGACGGGACTTAAACGCTCAATTCCCGAAAACATAATTTTTACGTATCAGGGCGACGGCGATCTCGCGTCTATCGGCATGGCGGAAACCGTTCACGCCGCAACGAGAAACGAAAACATCACCGTCATATTCGTAAACAACGCGATTTACGGCATGACGGGCGGTCAGATGGCACCGACTTCCCTGCCCGGTCAGGTAACGCAGACTTCTCCCTACGGCAGGGATATCAAAACGGCGGGATACCCCATAAAGGTCTGCGAAATGCTCTCGACACTTGACGCCCCGGAGTACATCGAGCGTGTTGCGGTGAACAACGTAAAAAACATCAGAGCCGCAAAAAAAGCGATAGAAAAAGCCTTTAAAAATCAAGTCGAAAACAAAGGATTCTCGCTTGTCGAGGTCATTTCATCCTGTCCCACAAACTGGGGCATGACTCCGCAAAAGGCACTTGACTGGATAGAAAGCGACATGATTCCGTACTATCCTCTCGGGGTGTACAAAGACAAAAGCGCGAAGGAGGGTGACTGATATGACAACGAATATTCTTCTTGCGGGATTCGGCGGTCAGGGCATTCTTTTCGCGGGGAAATTTCTCGCATACAAAGCTCTTACCGAAGGCAGAGAGTTGAGCTGGCTCCCCTCATACGGACCCGAAATGCGCGGCGGCACTGCCAATTGCAGCGTTATACTCTCCGACGAACCGATAGGCTCACCCATCGTTTCCGAACCCGACATACTTGTTGCAATGAACCTTCCGTCGCTCGATAAGTATGAGGACTCGGTTGTTTCGGGCGGTATGATATTTGCAGATTCAACGCTTATTGAACGAAAAGTACAAAGGAACGACGTTAAGACGTTTTACGTCCCGTCAACATCTCTCGCGCAGCAGATAGGCGCACCGACGCTTGCAAATATGATAATGGTCGGCAAGCTTATTAAAGAAACGGGAGCGGTATCATACGATAATCTCGAAGAAGCGTTGAAAAAGGTCGTTTCCTCAAGACACCGCGACCTCTTTGATATAAATCTCAGAGCGATAAACAAAGGTTATGAGCTGTAAAAGGAGTCATGTAATATGTTTGATGTAAAAAAAGTCAAAGACGAATGCGTTGAATGGATACGCACATTTTTCGAGGAAAACGGCAAAGGATGTAACGCGGTCGTTGCGATTTCGGGCGGCAAGGATTCTTCCGTCACAGCGGCTCTCTGCGTTGAAGCTCTCGGCAGAGACAGAGTAATAGGCGTTCTTCTGCCGAACGGCGAACAGTCCGATATAGGCTGTTCACAGCAGCTTGTTGCGCACCTCGGCATTAAGAATTACACAATCAACATCGCAGACGCATACAACGGCTTGATAAATCAGCTTAAAAAGTGTTTTTCGCCCGAAAAACAAACCGTTACCAATCTTCCCGCGCGTCTGAGAATGGCTGCGGTTTATGCCGTAAGCCAAAGTCACAACGGCCGCGTTGCAAATACGTGCAATCTTTCCGAAGACTGGGTCGGTTACGCAACGCGCTACGGCGACGGCGCAGGTGATTTCAGTCCGCTGTCGCACCTGACGGTTCAGGAAGTAAAAGCGATAGGTCATTATCTCAAGCTTCCCGAAAACCTTGTTGAAAAAACGCCCATTGACGGTCTTTGCGGCAAAACCGACGAGGACAACCTCGGCTTTACTTATGCGGTGCTCGACAAATATATACGCACCGGCGAAATAGCCGACAGCGAAACAAAAGCAAAAATAGACCGCATGCACGCTGCCAATACATTCAAGCTTGAACCGATGCCGTATTACGACCCTCAAATAAAACACATCTGACATTATCACTGTAATCGAGTAGGAGGGGTTATTCCCTCCTCTCACAACACCCTGCGTGCCCTCCCCCGCTGTTAGATTGAATCCGACGGCGGGTTTTTTGCATTTTGCGCCAAATGTACAATTACATTCATATATTTAGACAAAGACCGTATCTCACAAGCATTTTGTTTAATGCGAAATGTGAA
>CAVFAD010000061.1:0-4157 GCA_963620305.1 Bacteroidaceae bacterium
AGGGCGATAGGCTTATTATAGACTTCACGAAAGATATTGTCCGTGACTGTGAATACTTAAATAATTTAATTTTGAAGTATTTGGTATCGTTTCCCCTAAGAGCAGCGTGTTCTATTTCGGTAATAAGTAGAAATGTTCCTTTTATTGAAGAATATATATTTCCGCAACAATTATTGTTATGGCTGAGGGACAAATCGGACTTTGATGGAATATTGTACAGAACATGTTCTGCAATCGAAAGCGCATATAATTGGAATTATATTAATTTAGTAATGCCAGCAAAATACATTAGAGGCTCATATTGCGAAAATTTAACGCATATATTTGAACTGACGCCACCAGTTAAAGTTGATGTGAATAAATCGTTGCTAAAATATTCAAATAAAATAGATGATGTTAAAAAGTGTTTGAAAATGATTGAATCCAAATATTATAATGGATATTCTTTATACCCGTACAGAGAGTTGATAGCTATTAGCAAAAATTTTATAATGCTATATGATATGCTTTTGTCCGATAATTATCAAAATGCTCCAACAGTATACCAAACACTGCAGACACTCATACTTAGTGCTAATATGATATGTAAGAGTAAGGATAACATTAAAGCTACTGCAATGGCCGAAGCCAAAGATCTATTTTACAATGTCAATGAAGATTTAATTTCAAATGAGTTTGATGTAGTTTTTCAAGAATTTCAGATAAAAGTTCAGCCTGCTCTAAATGATTTCTTTCATTTGGCCTTTATCATTTATGAAAATCATATGATTAATTATGATGAGTTTGAATCTATCTAATCCGCATTGTGTTGTTCATTTTTATTTTCATAATATTGAAAGAGGCACTATAGTCAAATGTACAGAAGGAATATGTGAGTTTTCAGCCGGATTTTCAATATGGATTTTAGGTTGGTTATGAACATCCGCATCAGCAAATGAAAAAAGCTCGAAACCTTTGTGTTTTCGAGCTTTTTCTATGTTTAACGGGAGTCGGACCCATGCCGTCAGCTTAAGCATATTCATTCATGATGCCGCGGCGGCGACGGACGTATCCTGCGCAAAATTCGGGATGTTATACAGCACCAAAACCTGCGTGATTCCGTTTTCTTCGATATAGTCGGCAACGGAGTCTCTGAAAAAACGCATATCTATAAGGCGGGTCTCGGCATAATCGTCAATTACAAACTGCGCAAAACAGTTAGCGTAGGAATCTTTCAGAATAAGCAGCCTGCCCTCCCCCTCTCCGAAAACGACCGTTTCGGTTTGATTTGAATTGAGAAAAACGGCATATCGGTCTTTACCGCTCAGGTACTTGCGTTCGTATATGCTGTCCGTTACGTAGCTGCCGTAGTTGTAACTCACCTTATGCGCCGTTGTTTTATAATAGGCGGTAACGGTGTCGTAAGGCGCGAACGGATAGTTGACCTTGCTGTACGACGTTCCGCGGAAGTTGTCGCACAGAATTCGGCTTTGCCATGCGGAAAGCGGCTCAGCCGTCTTTCCCTGCGACTGCATCCATGCCGAATAGCAGTAGTACGCGCCGAGACTTGTGAAATGGTGGTCGGTTTTATAATATATATATTCGTCTCTGTGTTCGGCAAGAATGTCAAAGACATTCACGGTGTCAAGTCCCCTCTCACGCGCAAGCTCCGCCAACGCTTTCTGGTCGATGTTCGGCGCATATGCGGGCAGGCTGTCCGAGAGGATATATGCGGCAGTCGGAACGAGCATGACCTGCATCGGTATGCCGTACGGTTTTAGCTTGTCCGACAGCTTTACAAGGCTCTCGATATTCGCCGTGAGCTGCTTTTTGTCGCAGCTTGCAAAGGCATCGATAAGATAACCGTTTTTGCCGAAGTATACATCGGAAATTTCGGTTTTTCCGCAGAGCCGCTCCGCAAGCGTTTTTACCGTAATCCATCCGTCGCGCAGAGGAAACTGGTCTGCAAGATACTTTTCGATTGCCGTCCCCATTTTGCCGCTCGAAAAATCGGAGACGGAGATGTCTTTTTTCTGCGTAAGCGTACGTTTTTCGCTTTCGGAATAATACTTGTCGGGCATGATAAATCCCGACAGTACGGCAGCAGCCAAAAGAATACAAAAAACAGAGGTTATTATTTTGCCGCGCATTCGTGTTTTCCTCCTCAGAAACGAAAATACAGGAACGGATTGTACGAGCCGCTGATAAGATAGGCGATTGAAAGTCCCGTTACCGCGACAACGCTCAGCGAATCGGCGGCGGTCATGATTCCTGCGGCGCACTTTTCGTTCAGCCTGCGGTACAGTTTTGAGCCGAGAGGGACAGACGCAGCGGCGCAGACCGCAAGCAGCGGCAGATACGACAAAAGTAAGTAAACCGAATCGCTGTCGCACAGTGCCGCACCGCCGAACATCGCCTTAAGATAAACAACTCCCTCGTTCAGATTCTCAAAAGCGAACAGCACCCACCCGACGGCAACGCACAGCAGCGCGTAAATGTGTCCGACAAACGCGGGTGCTTTTTTTAATTTATCGAGCAAAAATAACTTTTCGGCAATCAGAATAACGCCGTAGAAAACGCCCCACAGAACATAGTTCCAGCTTGCGCCGTGCCAAAATCCCGTGAGCAGCCACACAACGGCAATATTGCGGAGCTGAACGGCGAATCCCTTTCGGTTGCCGCCGAGAGGAATGTAGACATAATCTCTGAACCACGTCCCCATCGAAATATGCCACCGCCGCCAAAAATCCGTTATGCTCGACGCGCAGTACGGGTAATCGAAGTTTTCGAGAAATTCAAATCCGAACATTTTGCCGAGTCCGATAGCCATATCCGAGTATCCCGAAAAATCAAAATATATCTGAAATGCAAATGCGATTATTCCGAGCCACGCGGAAACGACGGTTAAGCCTTCCGATTCAAAAACGGTGCTCCGCAAAAGTCCGATATTATTGGCAAGCAGCACTTTCTTGCCGAGTCCGCAGGCAAAACGCTTTACGCCGTCGGAAAACATGTCGAACGAATGCGTTCGCACGTCCATCTGATCGGCTACCGTCTGATAACGTACGATAGGACCCGCTATAAGCTGCGGGAAAAGCGACACGTACGCGCCGAACGAAATAATGTTTTTCTGCACTTTTGCGTCGCCGCGGTAAACGTCAATCGTATAACTCATTGTTTGGAAAGTATAAAAGGAAATGCCGATAGGCAGCGGCAGATTCAAAAGCGGAATGCTGCAGCCGAAAATACCGTTAAGCGTGCCGATGAAAAAATCCGTGTACTTAAACAGGCACAGCAAACTCAGATTAACAATAACCGAAACAAGAAGTCCGATTTTTGCTTTCGGCGTTCCCCGATACTTCTCCACCGCCAGACCGCAACAGTAGTCAAGGACGGTGGAGAAAATCATCAGTCCGACATATATCGGTTCGCCCCACGCATAGAACAAAAGGCTAAAGACAAAGAGAACCGCATTTTTTGCTTTTTGAGGAACCACGAAATACACAATCAAAACGCAGGGCAAAAATAACAGGAGGAATGTCAGACCCGAGAAAACCATATGTTAACCTCCGAGTATGGAAGCATCATCGTTGCCGGCATTGTCGTCATCGTCAACTATCAGTCCGCCGCTGTTTCCGTTGTCTTCGGGAACAACGGCAAGGTTTGCCGGCACCGTGCCGAACACGCTCTTAACCGCTTCGTCAATCTCGGCGTACTCTTCCGCCGCAAGTTTGGCTTCGGCTTCGGAATCCTCGCCGTCATAGGACGCGCCGGAAATGACATATACAACATAGTTGCCGAATTGATAAAGACGCGCGTTCAAAACCTTTGCCGTTCCGAACGGATACTGACGGATATAATTAACCATTTGAGCGTATCCCTCGTTTATCGCCGCAACAGCCGCGTCTGCGTAGCCGTCCTTAACCTTGAGAACTATCACGGTATCGGGATTGACACTTGCAATGGAATTTTGCTTTGCGACATAGCTTTCCACCTGAGAAAGGTCAAGACGGTAAACGTTTTGAAGATAATCTTTTTCGATATCGGTATCGCAAAGGTAATTGTCCTTGCCGACCGCATCGGCAATTTTCTTTTCTATATCGGCAGGCAAAGCGGAAACCGAGGTGCTGCCGTTATCGACCGATGTTGTCGTTTTACCGCTGTCGGAAGTCGTACTG
>CAVFAD010000061.1:4167-10326 GCA_963620305.1 Bacteroidaceae bacterium
GTCGGAGGAACCGCTGCCGCAGGCGGCAGTCCCGAAGACCAGTGAAAGAGATAAAAGAATAAGCGCGATTTTTTTTGCTTTCATTGCAAATAACTCCTTAAAACGTGTTCTTCCGGAAGCGTCGGCAGCACTCGTACGCTGTGCCGCCTTTTTTTGCGCTTCCGTATGTATAACGACCGAGAAAGAAAAAATGTCGGGAAAAATCCGAAAAATTTCTCCCGACATCAAAAATTATTTTTTTAAGGCTCTGTACACTGCCGTGACCTCGTCCTTTCCCGCGCCGTCCGTACCGAAAAGGCAGTAGCTTATTTTTCCGTTCGTCCAGCTGATTTTGCAGATAACACCGTCCGCGCCCGCCACGCTCACAAGCACCGCGTTTGTTTTCGCATCAACGGTTTCGGCTTCGCTTTCGATGCCGTTAAGTCCCGAAAAATCGCCGTCTTGCGCGGATGCCCTCGCAAGATAACTTTTTCCGTTCAGAGTAAAGCGCACCTCGGCTATTCTGCCGTCAATAACCGCATACGAAATATCCTGCGCTCCGTCGGGTGCGTCAAGCGTCACGGAGAACGACTTGAACGCTTCGGCATTTTCGACCTCGACGAACGGATTGCCCCCGAAAACATTGTTTTCGGTCGGCTGCTGCTGCACACCGCCGCGGATACACCACAAGACGCCGAACGCAGCAATGCAGACACACGCGGCTGCGGACAGTATGCGGCGGTAATAAACGGCTGTTTTCTTTTTCGGTTCGGCTGCTTTGCCGGCTGACGCGGTCAGCTCCGCTTTTTTTATTATATTTTGATACATTCTCTCTTTTGCGCCGGGTTCAGGCTCAACGGAGTTGACAGCTTTTTTTATATCGTTTTCGTTCACGGCTCAAAACCTCCTATCTGCCGCCTGAGCAATTCTCTTGCGTCACGCAAACGGTTGCGTACCGTAGACGGCGGCTTTTTCAGCATCACGGCAATTTCTTCCGTTTTATAATCCATATAGTAATACAGGTAAATAACATCCTTGTACTTTTCGGGCAATTTTTTTACGGCATCGAGTGTTTCGTCTATGATTACGGTGCTGCTGTCGGGAATTTCGGGCGAGTCGTCGATGGGTATAACCTGCTTTCGGCTCCAATGCTTCAGTCTGTCCTTGCAGAGATTTACGGCTGTTACAGTCAGCCACTTTTTCTCGTGTGTTTCATCGTTAAAAACGGTATCGCCTGTCAAGACCTTGACAAAAACATCCTCGGTGCAGTCCTCGGCTTCCGCCTGATTTCTCATATATGTAAAACAAAGACGGTACACCGATTTGTAATTCCGTTCATAGAATGCCTCGAACCGTTCGCCCGTACGCTGCGCGTCTTTCGGCATATTTTTTCTCCTCCCTATCTGTTTAACGACCGAGCATGCCGTTTTGTCGGGTAAACATCAAAAGTTCTTTCCGTTTTTACCATTCTATCATAAAAAAAGAACAGTCTCAACACAATTCGCACGCAAAAATCAAAACTCCGCACAGCTTAAGCGGGAATTTTTTTATAAAAACTCTTGACAAACGAAAAATACGGGTATATCATATCATCAGAACAGTTGAATAAATGTTCAAGTGTTTGCAGTACAACAAACGGAGGGATAACCGTGAACGAGATACTTTACACCGATGCAGAGGCTCCCGTATGCACCGAGCATGAGCATCACATAAACGGAGACGAAATAAAAAAGGCGCAGCCGGACGAAGAAAATCTCATAGATTTGGCGGAGCTTTTCAAAATCTTCGGCGATTCCACCCGCATAAAGATACTGTACCTTTTATTCGAGAGCGAAATGTGCGTATGCGACATTGCGGACATTTTGGGAATGACGGTTTCGGCGATATCGCATCAGCTGCGCATCCTCAAAAACGCAAAGCTGGTATCTTTCAGAAAGAGCGGCAAGAGCGTTTTTTATTCGCTTGCCGACGAGCATGTAAGCCTGATACTCGAAAAAGGCATGGAACACATCTGCGAATAATTTATTCAAATCAAGAAAGGAAGCAATCATCATGAAAAAATCATTCAGAGTAGAAGACCTTGACTGTGCGAACTGCGCACGTGAGCTTGAAGAAGCTCTTGCGGCGATTCCGGGAGTAAACAAGGCGACTGTCAGCTTTATGGCACAAAAGGTTGTGCTCGACATTGACGATTCGATAGCCGAAACCATAGAAAAATCAGCCGTCAAGGCGGCAAAAAAAGAAGTTCCCGAATGCACTCTTGTTTTTTAACAACAGCAAAGCGAAGGGGTGATCCGTCATGACAAAGAAACAGAAAAAGCTGCTTATACGCGTGATAATCGGGTGCGTTCTTTTTGCGGCGGTGTATACCGCTCAAAAGCTGACAGACATAAACCGATACGTACTGCTCATCATGTACCTTGTTCCCTACTTCATAACCGGATGGGACGTGCTGTACAAATGCATAAAAGGTATTTTGCGTGCGGATTTTCTCGATGAAGCGTTCCTCATGAGTCTTGCGACGGTGGGTGCGCTGATAATAGGCGATTATCCCGAATCGGTATTCGTAATGGTGTTCTATCAGGTCGGCGAGCTGTTTCAGAGTCTCGCGGTGGAACGCAGCCGCAGGTCCATTTCGTCGCTTATGGACATCCGTCCCGACTCCGCCGTCGTACTGCATGACGGGGTCGAAGAAGAAGTGCTGCCCGAGGAGGTATGCCCCGGCGACACGGTTATTGTCCGTCCCGGCGAAAAAGTACCCGTTGACGGCTCGGTGCTCGACGGAACATCGGCACTTGACACAAAGGCTCTTACGGGCGAATCCGTCCCGCTGGACGTAAAACCCGGCGACAGGGTCGTAAGCGGCAGCATAAACATGAGCGGCATTCTCAAAATCACCGCCGAAAAGTCATACAGCGAATCGTCCGTTGCGAAAATTCTTGAGCTTGTCGAAAATTCGTCGCTCAACAAAGCGAAAAGCGAAAATTTCATCACTAAATTTGCAAAATATTACACCCCCGCAGTCGTTATCGGTGCGCTTGCGCTTGCAATAGTTCCGTCGGTAATTACCAAAGACGCCAAAACATGGATATCTCGTGCGCTCATCTTCCTTGTTGTTTCATGCCCGTGTGCGCTCGTCATTTCGGTTCCGCTGTCCTTTTTCGGCGGTATCGGCGGCGCATCCGCAAAGGGCATACTCATAAAAGGCGCGAACTTCCTTGAAGCGCTCAATAACACAAAAACGGTCGTTTTTGACAAAACGGGCACATTGACGACGGGCACCTTCGACGTCACCGAGGTGCTGCCTGCGAACGGCTTTACAAAAGAAGAACTGTTAAAATATTCTTCTTCTGCGGAATATTATTCCAACCATCCCATAGCTCTGTCGCTCAAGGCGGCTGCGTCGGGAACGGAATCCGAGCCGCAGACAACAAAAGAGCTTTCGGGATTCGGCATCGACGCGACCGTTGACGGCAAAAGGGTGCTGTGCGGCAACCGCAAGCTTATGGACGCAAACGGTATCGAATACGAACCGCTGTCAAAGGTCGGTTCGGTCGTATACACTGCCGTTGACGGCATATACGCGGGCGCGGCGGTAATCGAGGACACAGTCAAGCCGACCTCGGCGGAGGCACTGCGCGCGCTTGAAGAAGCGGGTGTTTCAAAAACGGTCATGCTCACGGGCGACAGAAAAGAAGCAGCCGAAGCCGTGAACGAAAAGCTCGGCTTGAGCGAAATACACTATGAGCTTCTTCCCGAGGACAAGGTCAAAATCATGGACGGAATCTGCTCGTCCAAGGACAAAAAAAGCACCGTCGTTTTCGTCGGCGACGGCATCAACGATGCGCCCGTGCTCACCCGTGCGGATGTGGGCATTGCAATGGGCGCACTCGGCAGCGACGCGGCGATAGAAGCGGCGGACATGGTGATAATGGACGACGACCTGTCAAAAATCTCGCTTGCGATAAAAATTGCGCGGCGCACAAGGCGCATTGTCACCGAAAACGTCGTATTCGCGCTGACGGTAAAGTTTGCGGTGCTCGTTCTTGCGGCGTTCGGACTGACGAGCATGTGGATAGGCGTGTTCGCGGATGTCGGCGTTGCGGTCATCGCGATACTAAACGCGATGCGCAATCTAAAAGTGAAATAAACCGAACCGACGAAATTGCCGAGGGGCGACACGCACTGTCGAGGCTCGGCTTTTTCTCTTTTTGCACGGCATAAGCACGGTTTTCGGCATTCCTTGTCCGTAAACGCGCTGCGCTGCGCTTTTCGCCGCCGTGCTTTTTTTCGCCGCCGACGGGCGATTCTGCCGACGCTTTTGCGGTTTTCGCCGACGCATTCGGACATTCTCGGGCGCTTTCTTGACTTTTTCGTCATTTTGTGTCAAAATATACGCATCGGCACAGGGGGTATATATATGAAAGATTATCTGAAAATGCTAAGGGCTCTCGTACTCATATTTTTTACGGCACAGGTCATGCAGGCGGTGCTTGCACGCAAAAAGAGCGCAGAAAAGCAGCCTGCCGCAAATCCGTCGGCACGGTCGGCGCAAAGCACGGCGGACTTAAGCTGACGGGAGTCGAACCCATGCCGCCCGTCAGCTTAGGGTAATTTTCACCGCAGAATACGCGTACACATCTGCGTTTTGCCGAAATTTTCCTGCTCCGCCGAAATAATACCGCCCGAAAAGATTGCAATTTTGTCACTTGAAAACAGCGCATTTCGGTGATATTATAATGTTGATTTGAGCACAGTCGGCAAAGAGTACCGCTGAAAGGGAAAGATATAATGAAACACAGAAAAATAATCGCAATTACTGCCGCTCTCACGCTTGTTTTTGGTTTTTCCGCCTGCAAAAAAGGCGATGATGCCGAAAGCACAACCGTGCAGGAATCCACGACCGTCGAAGAATCGACAACCGTTGCGGAAACCACGGCGGCGGCAGAGACAACCGAAAAAGAATCCACGACAAAAGCCGAGGAAAAATTCGTTTTTAACGAAAAAAGCGCGAAGCTCATCGGTGAAATGTATTCCGAAATATACGGCAAGCTCAAGCTATATTTCCAAGATAAAAAAATTGCCTTAAAGGATGAATTCGGCGACCTGAAATTCGTGCTTGACGCAGAGGGTTACTCACCCGCGTCGGACGACACGGCGACGCAGCTTATTGCAGAGGACATGAATTTCGACGGCTACACGGATTTCCGCCTGCCGTCTTCACTCGGCAGCGTCAATTCGTTCTATTACTGCTGGCTTTGGGATATGAGCGAAAAAACATTTAAGTATTACTATCCTCTGTCGGCTATCTGCTCCCCGGAATTTAAAAAGGACACCAAAGAAATAGTGTCAACAAACCGCTCCTCCGCGTCAAGATACGACGTGACTACATATACGTGGGTCGACGGGCAGCTGTCCGTTCAGAAGCACGAGCTTGTAACCGCCGATGAAAACATCACCTCGACCGGTGCGGAAATTGCCGAAAACGACACCGTCGAAATATCAAACGGCATGTTTATAGGCTTTATCACACTCTACGGCAACAGCGGTTCGCAATGCCGCTGGATTCCGATAGTTGAGGACGAAAATATCGTAGACGTACTGTCGCAGACATATGACGACACGACGGCAAAAACAATGATATGCTTTCAGGCGCACGGCGTGGGCACAACGACCGTCGTTGTCCGCTACGCTTTCGACAAAAACAGCGACTATATAAGCGAACGCGTATTTAATATCACAGCCGACGAAGACCTGCACGTTACCGTAACCGAAATAGAATAACCGAAAAATACCGATGCCGTCACGCACCCGAACGTGAGGACATCGGTTTATTTTTTTTCAACGGCAAAAAATGCGTACAGCAAGCCGTACACGGCAGGCTGATGCGCGAGGTATATCAAAAAAGATTTTCGTCCGATAATTTCAAGCGGCTTGCAGACGGACGGGCAAAGAAACCCGAGCCGCTCTTTTTTGGCAAGCAGCAAATACGCAAAATGCCCCGCAAGATATAAAAACAGCCACGGAACAAGCGAAAAATAGGTTCATCACGGATTTAAGGGGAATGGAACCTAACAGCAGGTAAAGAAATAAACTTAACCAGCAGGAAAAAGAAGTCATCATCCCGATAACCGTAACCAATTCTTTTAGCGACTTTAATTTTGTTGTTAAAGCCTTCAA
>CAVFAD010000062.1:0-3145 GCA_963620305.1 Bacteroidaceae bacterium
TTGTGACCCGTTTTACGTTATTCCGCGCGGAACGCTCAGTGCGCGTTCCCTACAACGGCACGACTGCAAGGTAATGGAAAAAAACAATCTGTGTAACGGTCGGGCGTATATATAATATTAAGTATATACTCACATATATGTATATATAAATATTTAAAATATTATACAACATATATTGCAAAGCGGTCGCGAATATGATAAAATTTATGGGTCAAAGTATTTTTTTTGTGGGAGAGGGAAATGGACACTTTAAACGACGTTTGGAAAGCGGTGCTTGCCATATGCAGGACTAAGGTCTCTGAGGTCATGTACAACATGTGGTTATGTCCGCTGGAGCTTGTCAAATTTGAAAACGATACGGTTGTTTTTTGCATAAATACCGATTTTAAAAAAACTATTATTCAGGATAAATTCGGCGATGTGCTGCGCGAAAGCTTTGAGGAGGTAATGGGCTTTCCCGTGGATATTGACATTATCGTCAGTGAGATTTCGTCCGGCAGCAAGGCTGTCCCGACAGCCGAAAACCCCGAAAAAGACGAAGACAACGGCGAATCCGTTCCGGAAAAAAGCGCGACCGGATACGAAGCGTACACCTTCGATAATTTCATTGTCGGCAAGTCCAACAATTTCGCTTACAGCGTTTGCGTCGGTGTCGCTCAAAACCCCGGCAAATACTCAAACCCTCTGCTTATCTACGGCAGATCCGGACTCGGCAAAACACACCTCATGCTCGCTACCCTGAACGAGATAAAAAAGAATCACCCCGAATACGTTATAATATACACCACCGGTGAAAATTTCATGAACGAAATGGTGGAATCCATTGCGCGCAAAAATCCTTCGGCTTTCAGAAACAAATACCGCAACATCGACGTGCTCTTAATGGACGATATCCAGTTTATTCAGCGCGGCGAAAGCGTTCAGGAGGAATTTTTCCACACGTTTGACGCGCTTTATCAGAAAAACAAGCAGATAATCCTGACTTCGGATGTTCCGCCGAGAAATATGGAAGTACTCGACGAACGCTTGAGAACACGCTTCGAAATGGGTATAACGGCAGACGTCACTCCGCCCGATTTTGACACGCGCAGAGCTATAATCATCCGTAAAAGTCAGCAGCTTCTTACCCCGCTGTCAGACCCTATCGTCGACTACATCGCGCAAAAAGTCAAAAACAACATAAGACAGATAGAGGGCATCATAAAAAAAATAGTTGCCATGACCAACGCGTACGGCTACACCCTCTCGATGGACGACATAAAGAATATCGTAAAGGATGTCACTAACGAAAGTCAGCCTATCGCGGTCACGGTCGAAAACGTTATAGACTACGTCGCAAAGGCGTTCGGTCTCCCCGCTGCCGATCTTAAGTCCGAAAAGCGTCAGTCGAACATAAATACCGCGCGGCAGGTCGCTATGTACGTCCTTAAAGAGGTAACGGACCTTACGCTGCAGGAAATAGGAGATTACTTCAAAAAGACACACGCTACGGTCATTCACGCGCTGTCGACCGTGTCGCAGAAAATGCAGGACACACCGAACATACGCACTATTGCAACGGGCGCGATTCAGGAATTTCAGGAAAAACAGTAATTTTTTACGCCTTAAAAAGCGTCTTTGTGACATAAATTTCGTAGTTTTTTAAGTCCGTTTTTTTAACAAGTTTTTAGTTTTTAACAAAGCGGTTTTCAACAGTTTTTACATTTGCATTTTTGCAGTGTTGAAAACGAAAAGTTTTCAAGAAGTTTTAAAACGGAAAAATTTCCCTCAAACCCTTATTTTTCCGCACTTTCCGAACTTTTCTACAGTTTCTACACTGCCTACTACTACTACTGTTTTTAAACAGTATTATTTACTTATTTCGGGAGGAAATTTTATGAGAATAGTCTGCAATACCGAAGCTCTTACCGAAGCGTGTCTGAACGTACAGAGATGTATTCCGTCAAAGGCTGTTCTTCCGCACCTGGAGTGCATTCTTATAAAGACGGTATCGGAATCAAAAATAGAAATGAGCGGATACGATCTTGAGCTGGGAATAAACACGGTGCTCGGAGTAAAGGTTGAGCGCGGCGGCAGCGTCGTACTCAATGCGAAAACGCTCTGCGACATATTAAGGCATTTCCCGTCCGATACGGTCACTATAGACTGCGACAGCAAAAACGTGTGCACGGTAAAAAACGGAGATACGGAATATACTCTTATAAGTCTCAATCCCGACGAATATCCCGACCTGCCCGAAATTACGGAAAGCGTACCGTTCAATATTTCGCAGACGGTTCTGCGCGACATGGTCAGACAGACGATTTTCGCGGTTTCGACCGACGATACAAAAGCCGCGCACAGAGGCATAAAATTCGAGATAACACCCGGTCAGATAAAGCTTATTGCGCTGGACGGGTTCCGCCTTGCGATACGCACCGAATTTGCCGACTATAACGGCAGCGGAATGTCGTTTGTCGTTCCGGCAAAAACAATGAACGAGGTCATAAAGCTTATAGGCGACGACGACAGCTTTGTAAAGCTTTCGATAGGCAGACGGCACATCATATTTAATATAGGCAATTACGAAATAATTTCGCGGCTGCTTGAAGGCGAATTTCTCGACTATCACACGGCTCTGCCCGCTGCGACAACTACGGTAATAAGAGTCGACACAAAGGAGCTTATAGACGTTATAGAACGCACGTCGATAGTCATTACCGAAAAAACAAGAAGTCCGATAAGATTTTCGGTGGGCGGTTCAACCATAAAAATATCGGCTGTTACGGCACTCGGCAGCGCGTACGACAGGATAGAAGCCTCGATAAGCGGAAAGTCGGTTGAAATAGGCTTTAATAACCGCTTCTTTTTGGATGCTCTGCGCAGCTGCGACACGGACGAAGTGCTGATAAACCTGAACGGTTCCGTTTCGCCCGCCGTGATAATGCCGCCGGAGGGCAGTGACTTTTTGTACTTGGTGCTGCCCGTCAGAATAAAAAGCGAAAACTCGTGAGCTTTTCTTTTTTATCTGTGTCAAAAACACGTGAGACAGAACCGAAACGGCGAAAGCTGCGAAAAAAAGATTCCGTCGGACAGAAAAGGTTCGGTTTCGGTCAGCTTAAAAAAAATAAACGATAGTTAAAATCAAAACACGCATAAAAGGAGA
>CAVFAD010000062.1:3155-10275 GCA_963620305.1 Bacteroidaceae bacterium
AAAAGGAGATTTTTATGACATTTACTCCCGACGGACGAAAAATTAAAAGGGTCAAAATAAAGCTGCTCGAAATAAAAGAACAGCCTTTAGAAATAAAAACTCCGTTTATAAAGCTCGATGCCGCGCTGAAATTCAGCGGTATTGCCGAAACGGGCGGTCATGCGAAACTTCTGATCGAAGAGGGGCGCATACGCGTAAACGGAGAGGTCTGCATGGTGCGCGGAAAAAAGCTGTACCCCGGTGACAGCTTTGAATATAAAGACGAACGCTTCACTCTCTGCCGTGAGGACGGCTCGAAAAAATGAAGCTTACCGAAATAAAATACGGCGGGTTTCGCAATATTGAGCAAATGACGCTCACTCCGCACGAGGGAGTAAATATAATTTACGGAGAAAATGCACAGGGGAAAACAAATATCCTTGAGGGAATTTGGCTTTTCAGCGGACTTAAAAGCTTTCGCGGTGCGAAGGACAAAGAGCTTGTCGCGTTTACAAGGACAAAAGCAAAGCTGTCGTGCGTTTTTGAAAACTCACAGAGAGAAAACAGAGCCGAAATAACAATAGACGGCAGGCGCAAGGCATCGCTCAACGGCATAGAGCTGCCGGGTGCGTCGGGACTTATAGGCAAATTCGGCGCAGTCGTGTTTTCGCCGTCGTTTATGTCCGTCGTAAAAGAGGGACCGAGCGAACGCAGGCGGTTTTTAGACGCGGCGATTTGTCAGATAAAGCCGTCGTACGCGGTAATGCTGACGCAGTACAAAAGGCTGCTCGTTCAGCGTGCGGCTTTGCTTAAAGATATACAAAAAAATCCTTCTCTTTTTCAAATGCTCGAAATAATTGATGAAAAAACCGCATTTGGGGGAGAAATCATAACTGAAGAAAGAGTAAAATATATAAAAAGGCTTTCCCCGTTCGTTAAGGACATCTATAACGGTCTTTCCGGCGGACGCGAGGAGATAGGCTTTTCATACACAGCCAAAAACATAAGCGGCGGCGAAACGCTCCGCGACGCACTCAAAAGACAGCAAAAAGAGGACATAATGACGGGAGTAACGTCCGTGGGTCCTCACAGAGACGACATTGACATAAAAATAAACGGTGCGTCTGCGCGTATGTTCGGTTCGCAGGGACAGCAGCGTTCGTGTGCGCTTGCGATGAAGCTTGCGGAGGCGTCCGTAATATCCGCAGAAAAAAACGAACAGCCGATAATGCTGCTCGACGACGTTATGAGCGAGCTTGACGAATCGCGTCAGGATTACATATTAAATCACATAAAAAGCGGTCAGGTTTTTATAACCTGCTGTGACCCCGCGTCGGTGCTGCGCCTGTGCGGGGGACGGACGTTTAAGATTAAAAACGGCGGTGTTACGGATGTATCTTGAGCTTGCACCCGATACGGTTATAAGACAGAAAGAGATAATAGGCATTTTTGACCTCGATAACGCGACCGTAATGAAAAACACGCGCGATTATCTTTCGCGTGCGGAAAAAAACGGACAGACAGAAGCCGTAACATACGATTTGCCGAAATCGTTCACCGTCACGGCAGGCAAAAACGACACAAAAAACCAAAGGGTTTATATATCGAAATTTTCACCGACAACCTTGCAGAAGCGAACATAAGGTAATATATTTTTCTGCGCTTACTGTTTTTATTTATAACTTTGATATTTTAATTTTAATTTTTGCGGGGCGGCAGCTTCGCCATGGAGGTCAAAATATGGACAATTCCGAAAATAAATTTTCCGTTCTCGATGCCGAGGAGGAGAAGTTTGCCGAAGAAATGCGCGAGGAGGACACCGGTGTTGACGGCGAAATGAATACGGCTGTTACAGAGGACTACGGCGCGGATCAGATACAGGTGCTCGAGGGTCTTGAAGCGGTCAGAATGCGCCCCGGTATGTACATCGGTTCGACCGGTCCCAAGGGTCTTCACCATCTGGTGTATGAGATTCTCGACAACTCGATAGACGAATCTCTGGCAGGCTACTGCACGCATATAGAAGTAGAGATTCTTCCCGACAACATTATTTCCGTCAGGGATAACGGACGCGGCATTCCCGTTGAAATAAAGGCGGCGCAGGGTCTGCCCGCAGTTACGGTTGTGCTTACCGTGCTGCACGCGGGCGGCAAGTTCGGCGGCAGCGGCTACAAGGTGTCGGGCGGTCTGCACGGAGTCGGCTCGTCGGTCGTTAACGCTCTTTCGGAGTGGCTCACGGTCGAAGTAAGTCAGAACGGGCACGTTTACCGTCAGCATTTTGAGCGCGGCGATATTGCGAGTGAGCTTGAAACAGTCGGCGACACGGAAGAAACGGGCACGCTTATAAAATTTAAGGCTGACCCCGAAATATTTACCGAAACGACGGAATATGATTTTGAAGTCCTCGAACGGCGCATAAGAGAACAGGCTTTTCTTAACGCGGGACTGAAAATAACGCTCACCGACAGCCGCGACGCGGAAAACGTCAGAGAGGAGCTTTTCTGCTTTGAGGGCGGACTGTCGAGCTTTGCGGAGTACCTTACGGAGAGCAGGGGACTGACGCGCATTCACGAAAAGCCTATACACTTTTCAATGGCGAAAGACGACAGGAGCGCAGAGGTCGCGCTGATGTACAACGACAGCTACAACGACCTCATTCTTTCGTTCGCCAATAACGTCTACACCGCCGACGGCGGCACGCACGAAAACGGATTCAAAAACGCGCTTACACGTGTGTTTAACGACTACGGCAAAAAGTACGGCATGCTCAAGGACGGCGACAAAAAGCTCTCGGGCGACGACGTCCGCGAGGGTCTGACAGCCGTTATCAGCGTCAAGCTGACCGATGCGGAATTTGAGGGGCAGACGAAAGGCAAGCTCGGCAACACGGACATAACTCCGCTCGTGCAGAGCCTTGTTTACAACCGTCTTATGACGTATTTTGAGGAAAATCCCGCCGTTGCGAAGGCTATTTTCAGCAAGGCTCTCGACGCGTCACGCGCAAGAGAAGCGGCGAGAAAGGCACGCGACCTCGCAAGAAGAAAATCTGCGTTCGAGGGCGGCGGTCTTCCCGGAAAGCTTGCCGACTGCACCGATAAGGACCCCGCAAACTGCGAGCTGTTCATCGTCGAGGGCGATTCCGCAGGCGGTTCGGCAAAAGAGGGCAGAGACAGAACCGTTCAGGCTATACTTCCGCTTTGGGGAAAAATGCTCAACGTCGAAAAATCCCGCATAGATAAGGTTCTCGGCAACGAAAAGCTCGTTCCCGTCGTGCTCGCGCTCGGCACGGGCATAGGAGACGATTTTGACATAACCAAGCTCAGATATCACAAGATAGTTTTAATGGCTGATGCCGACGTTGACGGCGCACACATAAGGACGCTTTTATTGACGTTCTTTTTCAGATACATGCGCCCGCTCATCGACAACGGCTATGTGTACATAGCTCAGCCGCCGCTTTACCGCGTCACAAAGGGTAAAAAGCACCGCTATGCTTATTCCGACGAGCAGCGCGACGCGCTCATTGCGGAGGCGGGCAGCGGTTACAAAATCCAGCGGTACAAGGGTCTCGGTGAAATGGACCCGCATCAGCTTTGGGAGACTACCATGGACCCCGAGACGCGCACAATGCTCCGCGTGAATCTTTACGACGCGATAGAGGCGGACGAAACATTCTCGATACTCATGGGCGACAAGGTGGAGCCGAGGCGCGACTTTATCGAAAAGAACGCAAAATTCGTACAAAATCTTGATATATAAAGGGAGGTAGGGCACAATATGGATAACGAAAACAGAAACGGCAGCGGCTTTGACGGTCAGCTCGGCGAAAACGCTCAAGCCGATGACAACGTTCAAAGTTTTGAAAATGCAGAAAATGCAGAAAATGTTGAAAACGCCGAGGATACAGAAGAATTGACTCAGGACGCAGCCGACGAAGCGGACGAGCCTAAGGGGCAGCTGCTTGACGTTGACCTTAACAAAGAAATGCGCAAATCGTTCCTCGATTATTCGATGTCGGTTATCATGCAGCGTGCGCTTCCCGATGTAAGGGACGGCTTAAAGCCGGTTCACAGGCGCATACTCTACACGATGTTTGAAAATAACCTCTCCCCGTCGGGCGAGTACCGCAAGTGCGCCGATACGGTCGGTGCCGTTCTCGGACGGTATCATCCCCACGGCGACGCGTCGGTTTACGACGCAATGGTACGTCTGGCGCAGCCCTTCTCGATGAGATACATGCTCGTCGACGGCCACGGAAACTTCGGTTCGGTTGACGGCGACCCGCCCGCAGCGTACAGGTACACGGAATCGAGAATGAGCAAAATAACGCTTAAAATGCTCACGGATATAAACAAAAACACGGTCGATTTTCAGGGCAACTACGACGACCGTCTTCAGGAGCCTACCGTTCTGCCCGCGCGTTTTCCGAATCTGCTCGTGAACGGCTCGACGGGTATCGCGGTCGGCATGGCTACCAATATCCCGCCGCACAACATGGGCGAGGTCATTGACGGCGTCTGCTGCGTTATCGACAACCCCGACTGCACGCTCGAAGACCTTATGCAGCACATCAAGGGACCCGACTTCCCGACAAAGGGCATAATAATGGGCAGAGCGGGCATACGCGCCGCATACGCCACGGGACGCGGCAAAATAACCGTCCGTGCACGGTGCGAGATTCAGGAAACCAGAAACGGCAGATATCAGATAGTCGTAACGGAGCTGCCGTATCAGGTCAACAAGGCGCGTCTTATCGAGTCCATTGCGGAGCTTCACAAGGACAAAAAAATCGAGGGACTGTCAAACGTCAACGACTTTTCAGACCGCAAGGGCATGAATATCGTTATCGAGCTTAAGCGCGAAGCAAATCCTCAGGTGGTGCTCAATCAGCTTTACACCTACACGCAGCTGCAGATGTCCTACGGCATAATTCAGCTTGCGCTTGTGAACGGCGAGCCGAAAATTCTGACGCTGAAGCAGATTCTTGAAGAATATATCGACCATCAGTTTAATGTTATCACACGCAGAACGCAGTTCGACCTCAAAAACGCTCAGGACAGAGCGCACATACTCGAAGCACTTCTCAAGGCTCTCGACTTTATCGACGAAGTAATTGACATTCTGCGTTCGTCAAAGAGCATTCCCGAGGGCAAGGAGCGTCTTATGCAGCGGTTCGGCTTTGACGAAATTCAGGCGAACCACATCGTGCAGATGCGTCTCGGACAGCTGACAGGCCTTGAAAGAGAAAAGCTCGAGGAGGAAGAAGCCGAGCTTGAAAGAAAAATCGCGGAGTATCTTAATATTCTTTCGTCGCGCGAAAATGTGCTACGCGTCGTAAAAACGGAGCTTATTGCCGTAAAAGAAGAATTTTCGGACGACAGGCGCACCGAAATAGTCAACGTCAGCGGTGAAGTCGATGTCGAAGACCTTATACCCGTTGAGGAATGTGTTTTCACAAAGACACGTCTCGGTTATATAAAGAGAATACCTGCGGACGAATACAGAATACAGCGCAAGGGCGGCAGGGGCAAGCTCGGTCTTACGACGCGCGAGGAGGATTTTGCCGACACGGTGTTTACCGCGTCGACGCACGACCGCATTATGTTCTTTACCACAAAGGGTAAAGCATATAAGATAAAGGGATATGAAATTCCCGAGGGCAGCCGCACGTCAAAGGGCATGAACCTTGTAAATATTCTGCCGATAGAAACGGACGAAAAGGTGTCCGCAATGCTGATGATTCCCGCAGACGCGGAGGACGAATACATCTGCATGATAACGAAGAACGGCGTTATTAAGCGCACGGGTCTTGCGGAATTCAGAAATATACGCAAAAACGGTATTATTGCCATAAATCTCGACGAAAACGACGTGCTTGAAAACGTTCTGCTGACGTCGGGCAGCGACGATATCTACATTGCGACGCATAACGGCATGGGTATTCGCTTTAACGAAAACGATGCGCGTGTTATCGGACGTGCCGCGCGCGGGGTAAAGGCGGTCACGTTCAAGGCGGAGGACGATTATATCGTCGGAGCGGAAATTCTGCGTGACAGCGACGGCGGCAAAATTCTCACCGTCAGCGAAACGGGCAACGGCCGCAAAAACGGATATGACGACTACAGACGGCAGTCGCGCGGAGGCATGGGCTGCATAAACTACCGTACGGAAAAATACGGTGCGGTCGCGTCTATCAAAAAGGTGTTCGACGACGACGATGTTATACTCATTTCTGAGGGCGGCATAGTCATAAGGCTTTCGGCGGCGGATATTCGCGAATGCACGCGTCCGTCAAAGGGCGTAAAGCTTATGCGCCTCGGTGAGGACGACAGAATCATCACGATGACGGTCACGAAAAAATCGGACGACGACGGCGAAACGCAGGCTCTGCCGACGGACAACGAACCCGATGACGGCACTCTAAACGAATCCGACGGCGAATAAACTCGAAAAATACCGAAAAAAGAGCGTTTCGGGCACGGAAAAGTGTCATAAAACATTAAAAAAAATTAAATAACGGTGAAAATTATTGATTTTGCGATACTCTTTTGATATAATACCCGATTGTAAATGTCTGTAAAAAGACGTGTCGGAGAAAAGGAGAGCGGCTGACCGAAAAAAGACGCGGTACGGCTGCAAAGGGTTCAAAAATTAAATTTTCGGAGAATTGGTATGAGCAAAAAAAATGCTGAATCCGTAAAAAACACAAAAAAAGGAACGGCGAAAAAACCTGTCAAAAAGACTTCCGCCGTAAAAAACACTAAAGGAAAAAGCAAACAGAAAAAGCCTTTGAGAAAGAGCGACAAGGTGTGGCTGTCCGTTATTGCCGCACTCGTCGCGCTCGCAGCCGTGTTTATCGCGATAATTCTGACGCTCGATTTCAGGGAAGACGTTACCGACAACACGGGCGGCTTTGTGGACGATACGCATATTGATGCCGACGGCGACGGCGAACAGGACAGTGACAGCGAGGCGGTCGGCACACTTTCGGAGCTGCGCGACAGCGACGATCTTTCGGGAATTTTGAAGAATTGGGCGACAAGCTCGACAAAGGATTCACTCATGAAAAGCAAGAACGTCATAAACTTCCTGCTTATCGGAGTGGACGCGGGCGGAGGAAACGCGGACTCGATAATAATGC
>CAVFAD010000063.1:0-5292 GCA_963620305.1 Bacteroidaceae bacterium
GTGATATATGCGGCGAGAAGATAGGCTTTCTCGGCAACCGTAAGTTAGAGGACGGAAACCTCTGCAAGGACTGCGCCTCAAAGCTGTCGCCGTTTTTCAGCGAACGCCGCAGCTCTACGGTCGAGGAAATCAAGCGTCAGCTTGCCTATCGCGAAGAAAACGAAAAGAAGCTTGCCGATTTTTCGCCGTCGCTTGTGTTCGGCGAAGAAAGAAAGGTTTATATAGACACGGCGGGTGAGCGTTTTATTGTTACAAGCCGTTCGAATTGGCGCGGCGGCAACCCCGACCTTATTACCTTTTCACAGGTGCGCAACGTAAACACCGAAATAGAGGAGAATAAGGAAGAAATCTATTTTGAGGATTCCGAGGGCAACAAAAAGAGCTACGAGCCGCGCCGTTATGAGTGTGACTACGCATTTAACGTAACGATATTCGTGGATTCTCCGTGGTTCGACGAGATAAAGCTTGAGCTCAGCGACGGGAACCGTCCCGAAAGTCCGTATACCGACCTTTACCGCGACTATGAAAAGAAAATGCATGAGCTTGCGGATATTCTGATGCGCCGCGGCGGCACTGCAGCCGCGTACTCGGGAGCATCTGCCGGTGCTTCGGTCGGTGCAGCATCGTTCGGTGCCGCTTCGTTTGACAGCCGCCCGTCGGTGTCCGCACCCGCCGCAGGTCAGACCGCGAGCGGAGAATGGACATGCACTTCCTGCGGCGCACGCAACAGCGGCAAATTCTGCGAAAGCTGCGGAGCGGGCAGACCCGCCGCATTTACAGGCTGCACAAGCTGCGGATGGCGTCCCGCCGACGGACAGAGCGCACCGAAGTTCTGCCCCGAGTGCGGTACACCTCTGTCTCGGTAAAATGCATACAAAACGTCATATACAAAGGGCGGTGACTGTTTTGGCAATAATATCCGTGTTTTCGGGTCTTTGCGGCTGCGGCGCAGACAAAAGCCGTACCGTCGGCAATATCGCTTCTCTCGCTGCCGTGTATTACGGCACGGAGAGCGCTCCGGTGTATTCCTTTACTCTGCACAAGCAGCGGGATTCTCTGCAAAAAAAGGATATATGGTACTTTTCCGCAAGCTGCGCCGTGGGAGAAAAGAAGGACCGCCGTACGTCGTTCAATTTCTTTCCGCTGACTGCGGAGGAAGCGGAAAGCTTCCTTTCGGTGCTCAGTGAGGAAAAGACGGTAGCACGGCTTCGAATGTCCCTCGATTTGTCACGTATTTTCCGTGCAGCCGACGCACCGTCGAGAAACACGGTCATTGTCTTCGAAAACGGCAGCAGAATCGAAAAAAATACCGACCTCGGCGAAAAAACACGCAATTTCCTTTACGAGCTTGCCGACAGACACTGCGCGGAGGCGGAAAAGGGCACGATCGAATCTTTCTCTGTGTCGAGCAGCTGCATGGATAATACCTTTTCGTATTTTTTCATGCTCGAAAAAAACGGTGACGCGTGGTATTTTTCGTTTGACGCGGCATTTGAAGCAAAAGAATATGCCCGCGTTGAAAAGGACAGCATCAGGCTCGGCAGCGGGGATGCGGAGCGGATATTCGAGCTTGTCAAAAAACACGGTATAACGAATGCCGTCCTGCAATACAGAGAGCCGGAGGACAACGGAGAGTTTTGGCTCGATGCAACGGAATACAACACTTCATTTGTTTTCGTCGACGGCAGCAGGGTGCATGCACCCATAGAACCCGGCTCGGAGCTTACGGGTGCCCTTTATAAACTTGCGGAGAATTATATATAGACAACACAGCGTTATTTCCCGGGAGACCGGTAAAAATCGAAAGGAGCAATCAACTATGGCTGACAAATGTGCAATCTGCGGTGCGGAAGTCAATCTCATTCAGGCTCAAAAGCTTGCTGACGGAAATTGTATTTGCCGCAAAAGCTGCAAAAAACAGGGGTTAAAGGCTTACGACTATGTACACGCAAACCTTTACGGCGTAAAGGCTCACCTTGCGCAGGTGGAGCGCGGCACTAAGCTCTGGGAACACTTTTTTGTGCCGAGGCTGAAAACAAGCGATAAGGCGCAGAAGCTGAAACGCTTCGGCGCAGACCTTTATATCGCCGAGGACATCGGACTCATGGCGTTTACGCAGGACGACTATAAGTTCTTCATATTCGGCAAGAGCACACGCGCCTGCGTCTATCGAATTGCCGATCTTCGCACCTATGAATACGAAGAAAAGACCGTGCAGAACGGCGACAGAACCGAGAAAAAATCAATGGTTCGCCTGAGCTTTGCCGATACCGACGGACTTTATGAAATTCTTATGCCGATAAGCAACAGCAAGGAGTTTGACGATTTGCAGAAGTACTTCAATAAGCTTTTCGGTATTCAGAAAACGCTCGGCAATGCCGCAAACACATGGAAACAGCAAATGAACGCGGTCAAGGATATCGCCGCAGGCTTCAGCGCGGCGGTCAAGGGCGACGCGGATGCCGATGCAAAGGCGGCTCAGGCGGTCGGCTCTTTGGATGCTGCGGTTTACGGCGACCGCACCGAATGGATTCGCAGAGCAGAGGCGGCGCTTGCATCCTTTAACGGTTAAGGCTTTTTGAGAGAGGAGTATTTGCATGCAGGAATATAAATGCCCCTGCTGCGGCGGCGCAATAGCCTTTGACAGCAGCCTTCAAAAAATGAAGTGTCCGTATTGCGATACCGAATTTGAAATGGAATCGCTTAAGGGTTACGATGCCGAGCTGCAGAGCGATAAGACGGATAACATGGAATGGGAAACCGCTGCGGGCGGAGACTGGCAGGAGGGCGAGACGGAAGGACTCCGTTCCTATATCTGCAAATCCTGCGGCGGCGAAATCGTAGGCGATGCGACTACCGCGGCGACCTCATGCCCGTTCTGCGGGAATCCCGTCGTAATGACGGGGCAGTTTTCGGGTGCGCTGAAGCCGGATATCGTGATTCCGTTCAAGCTGGACAAAAAGGCGGCAAAGGCGGGTCTTATGAAGCACCTGACCGGAAAGCGTCTGCTGCCGAAGATATTCAAGGATCAGAATCACATCGACGAAATAAAAGGCATCTATGTCCCCTTTTGGCTGTTTGATACCGACGTTGAGGCGCAGGTGCGCTACCGTGCAACAAAGCTTCGCACGTGGAGCGACAGCAACTATAACTATACCGAAACCTCTTATTTTGCGGTGCATCGCGGCGGCAGCGTCGGCTTTGAGCACGTGCCCGTGGACGGTTCCTCAAAAATGGCTGATGACCTTATGGAATCCGTCGAGCCTTACGATTTTTCCGCTGCGGTCGATTTCCAAACGGCATATCTTGCGGGATATCTTGCGGATAAGTACGACGTGACAGCCGAACAGAGCATCGAACGCGCAAACGAACGCGTAAAACGCTCAACCGAGGATGCCTTTGCGCAGACCGTTTCGGGATATTCATCCGTCACTGCGGAAAACAGCAGCATCCGTCTGAGCGGCGGCAAAGCATGCTACGCGCTTTATCCCGTGTGGCTTCTCAACACAACATGGAACGGAAACAAATACACCTTTGCCATGAACGGGCAGACGGGCAAATTCGTCGGCGACCTGCCCGTGGACAAAGCGGCTGCCGCCCGTTGGACGGTCATTCTTGCGGCAGCTTTTTCAGCCGCAGCCTACGGCGGCGCATGGCTGCTGCATCTGATAGGCTTAATATAAGGAGGCGGACGGAATGAAAAAGAAAATATCGGCATTTTTATTCATCCTTGTTCTTCTTGTCTGCTCGGTGTCTCCCGTCTTTGCCGCAGAGGCGGACGGCTTTGCAAACGAATACTATCGGCTGACGGACGCGGCACATCTTCTGTCCGACAGCGACGTCGAATCAATTACGGCAAAGCTTGACGAAATAAGCCTTCGGCAGAAAATGGAGGTTGCCGTTGCGACGACCGACACCTTGGACGGCAAAACCGTTGTTGAATATGCCGACGACCTCTACGATTATTGCAGCTACGGCTACGGTGAGAACAGGGACGGTCTTATTCTCGTTGTCTGCCCCGAAACAGGCGACTGGTACATATCCACTCACGGCTACGGAATTACGGCGTTTACCGATGCGGGAATCCAATATATCGGCAGTCAGCTCACGGGATACATGTCCGACGGAGATTTTGCCTCCGCGTTCAATACCTTTGCGGAGCTTTCCGACGAATTTATCACAAAGGCAAGAACCGACGCTCCGTACGATACGTCCAGCCTGCCGAAAGAGCCGCTTTCGCTGCTCGCGATTCCGATATCGGTTGCGATAGGCATATTCCTTGCGCTGTTTGCAGTCGGAAAAATGAAAGCGAAGCTGAAAACGGTGCGCTCTCAGGCAGCGGCAAACAGCTACATGAAGAACGGCAGCCTGAATATTACCGAAAGCCGCGAACTGTTCCTCTACAACACCGTTTCGCGTACGCCGAAGCCGAAAAACAACACTTCGGGCGGCAGCAGCACGCACACGTCCTCATCGGGTTCGACCCACGGCGGCGGAGGCGGCAAATTCTGATGTAACCGAAAAAAAACGACAAAGGAAGTGCATCATGGGTATATTTGATAAGATAAAAAACACGGCGCAGCAGGCGGCAAACACCGCCGCGCAGTCCGTCGGCACCGAGCGTCAGACGTTCACATTCGCGTCATTGCCTGAGAGCCTTGCCGAAATGCAGTCGCTCCCCGAAGCAAGTCTTGACACACCGTATAAGACGGCGGCTCTGACGGTGCTTGCGCTGTGCGCCTACGCGGCGGACAGAAGCATCGGTACCGAAATGCTTAACTGGCTGCGCGGTCCGCGTCCCCTGAACGGTCAGGAGATATCATTCCTTAACGACCGTTTCCGTGACGGCAAAACATATCTGCCGTTTACATACTTCGTCGGTTCCTCTCCCGACAACAACTACACACCCGCCGAGCCGTATAAAATCGTCATAGAAAGCAATCATGTTTCCGCCGCGGAACAGGGATATATGAAGCTGTTCATTCCCTGCGGCGGCGCGGACGACCCGCGTCCCGTGAAGCTCCGTCAGCGCGGCTCCGACGGCAAATGGTTCTTGTGGGAGCAGTATCTGCTGACAGGTGTGCGCACACCGAAAGCCGCAGACCCGTGGGCATAAAGCTGATACGGAAATTGCGGGAAGCCGCTTGCCGAAATCGGCAGGGGTTTGATTCCCGACGGTCGGAGACAGTGATTTATTCTTTTGACGGTTTTAATGTCATTAAGGAAACGAAGCTTGCATCATGCTGCGGCGCGGGTATGTTCGGCAGCGATATATACGGCGTGAGTATATAC
>CAVFAD010000063.1:5329-9623 GCA_963620305.1 Bacteroidaceae bacterium
AGTATATATTGTGAGGGCGGCAGCGGCTCCGGGTACTGGCTGAGCATCTATCAAATTACAAGGGAAGAATTTGACGAATACCCCGATAACGCGTGGACACTCAGCAGACGGTTCCGATACGGCGACGGTCGGCTGCTGTGCTCAAACTACAACGGCAAAGGCGGAACAGCCTACAGCTTTGAGGTTTCCGACGGCGAAATACACGTGATTTGAAAAGATAATTATTTACGGCGGGCGGCGCGGGTTCGGCTCCCGTCAGCTTAAAGCCGTAAATATGTGAAGAAAAACGGCGAACGGAGGCTTTTTATAAGCCTCTTTCGGAAAGATATCGGTGCGTGCCGATGTTTTTCCGAAAGATATTGCGTGTCCTTTTTTCGGAATGCAGCGAATGACGAAAGCGAGGTATTATTGCGATGAAAACGGTCGCCTCTCCCCTGCGCATTACATGCCGTAACTGCGGACACCCCGTAACATTCGATATAGAGAAACAGACATACCGCTGTCCGATGTGCGGAGAAACGTCCGGCATAGAGGAGACGCGGCGAACCTCACGCGAACTGCACGCGCTTAATAAGGAAAGCCTGCGCGCTCAAGTCATACATGCGCAGGTGACGGCTTGCTCGGGGTGCGGCGCAAAAGCGTTTTTCCCCGAGGGTGAAGCACTCGGTACTTGCGATTTTTGCGGCGGCAGACTTATTCGCGGCGACGCCGAGAAGCTCGGCTTTACACCCGATTTGATTGTTCCTTTCGTGCTTACCGAGGAGGACGCAAAGGCGCGGCTGCTCGAATGGGCGCAGGAGCACCGCCGGTCGGGAGAAGCGCGAATGATAAACAGCTCTGCGGACGACCTGCGCGGATATTATCTGCCGTATGAAATTGTCAGGGGACCTATGGAGGTCAAAGCGAACCGTGCGGGCGTTTCACGCAGCTACATGTGCCGCGGGTACATAGAAGACACCGCCGTCAATTGCGTGCGCGAAATGGATTACTCCGTTCTCGACGCATCGGAGCCGTTCGATTTGAGCGGTGCGGTGCCGTTTGAAGCGGGTTATATTGCCGGGCACCGCGCTCTTATTTCCGATATATCCGATAACGATATCGACAGGCGGGTGCGCCGCCGTGCGGCAAAAATATATGAGCCTGCGGTGCAGAAAACCCTGCAGGACAGCGACATTCGCACTAAGGTCACGTCTGAACAGCTGCTTTCCGCGTCTGCGCTGCTCCCATGTTATGTGCTGAAAAAAGGCAGATTCACCGCCGTCGTGAACGGTCAGACGGGGCGCACAGCCGCTTCGCTGAAGAACAAAGAGAAAAAGCCTTTCCCGTTTTGGGCAGTCGAAGCGTCGGTATACACAATTGCCGTCACGCTGCTGCTGTGCGCGATTATTTCTTTTGAGTGGCAGTATATTGCCTTGTTCGGGATATTTTTCGGCTTGCTGTTTTTTATCTATATGGGCGGGGAGCGTGCCCCTGTCGCAGCGCGAGTCATAAAACGCGGTGAAAAAGTCCGCGCACGCCGCGAAAACGGCATGCTGCTGCTGTCGCAGGACGAACCGCCCGAGGAGCAGTGTTCGCCGCCCGTGTTTTTTGAGAATATCGACGGGCACGAAACGGCTGTCGAATATAAGTTTTTGCCGATAAGCCGTCTGCTGCCTTTAGCAGTGCAATGCATCGCGCTGATATTTGCGCCGGTTTTTGCGGCTGCGGCGATTGCGGCTGTCACGGCTCTTGCAAACGGACGCGGCATAGCGCACGAAATCGCGGGACTTGAGCTTCGCGGCGGCTCCGTATGGTTCATATTTTCCGTGGTTTTAAGCCTGTTTTTCATGCTGCAGACCGCGCGGGTCAAGGCGTATGACCGACCGTATATTTACAAGCTGTCGCAAAACGGCAAGCGTACGCTTGTCGGCGACGCAAGGTCGCGCCGAATGATGCTTGCCGATTTAATCTTTGCCGATAAAGAGCTTTTCGTGTCGGCAAAGAAATCGAAGCAGGGAGTACTGTTTATAATATGCGCGGCTGCCGTATTCGTTCTGTCCGTGTGGGCTATGCTTGCACTTTGAAATTTACGGGCGTGTACCGATAAAAATGAGAGAGAAACGGAAAGGAGATTCCCATGGCTGAAAAAAGCAAAAAAGGAAATGAAAAACCGATTTGCGTCGGGTGCGGCGCGCAGGTAAGGTTCGATTTGTTCGATTCCGACAGCATTCGCCTCGAAAGCGGCGAAGGAAGCCTTTGCGGCGACTGTGCCGCTGCGCTGCGTGTCAAATATCCTAAGCGATTTGAACGCAATCCCGAGTATAACTTTTCGCCCAATTGGTTTGACGCGGACAGCAACGTTTCGCCGTACCTGACGGTATATCCCGTTCGTGAGCTGACGGCGGAGCAGGTGACGCGGGAGCTTGCGGGCATAGACGCTTACCGTGAGCAGCTTCGCGCGTCGTTCGGCGGCGTCGAAAATGTGTTTGAGGTCGAGGAAGTACGCCCGATGCCGAAGCTCAATCCGTTCCGTGTGAGCATTCCGAATGCGGTGCGCTACAAAAATACGGTCTTGGTGTACGGACGGGTGCATCTCGGCAAATTCCGCAAGGGCGATTTGGTTGAGCTTCGTCACGGCAACACGTCGAGAGACACAACGGTGCTGCTGATTGACGAAGGCAAAAAGGCGGAGGGTTGGGACCCGATGAGTGCCTTCAAAGAACCGGAGCTTGACAGCTTTAAGAGCGATAAAAACGGCATTTCGGAGGGACTTGCCGCGCTTATGATTCTTCCGTCGGATGTCGCGGACATCAAAGCGGGCGATATGCTCGTTGCCGACTGAACCGCGTTTTTGCTTCCGCCGACGGGCGGCAAGGCAGCGGCTATACTGACAAAAGTGTCAGTGACAAGACGAAATCAGACAGGTATAATTATAGTTGCAGAACATCTTCTGCGAAAATTTCAGTAAAGAAAAGGCGGTGACCGACCTGTGAACAAAATTGTTCTGGATATGCAAAGTACGCTTTATGCGAAGCATATGCAGAGAGCACTGATGCAGGATTTGGAGGAATGGCAGCCGCTGATCTCCGAAAGTCCCGAGCTTACCGCCGACATGTGTCATATGCATAAGCCGAAGGCTCTTTTAATGGAGGTTACGGGATATACGCCGTGGATGCTGTCCGAACGCCTGACGGTAAGCAGCACTGTAAAAAAGAAAGACCCGGAGTGCCGCATCATTCTTGCAGTGGAGGAGCGTGCCGACAAACAGCTCGCGGCAGAGGTTACGGCGGCAAAGCGCAACGGCTTCGTTGACGAGTTTATCTTTCTCTCCATGACCGATAAGTACCTTCCCGCACTGCTGGAGGCACTTTGAAAACACGAAAAAAACTTCAAAGGAGGAAATTGCAATGAAAACAGGCAAAACAAAACGCTTTCTGTCCCTGCTTCTTACACTTGCAATGATTTTCACCGCGCTGCCGCTCTCGCTCCTGCCGGCTGCTGCCGCGGATACGGACAATGCCGCAGCGTGGCCGACCGGAACGAATGCGGTAACCATCAACACCTCGGCTATCCGAAAAAAGGAAGGCTGCACGAAGGAGGAGGCGTTTAAGGAGGCGTACCGACTGCTTCGGGAGGCTCTTAAAAACAGCAGCGTTCGGTACATTCGCCTGGAGGACGACATTGAGAATGATGAAAGCTTTGGATCCGAATATACATTGGAGGTTTCCGGCGAAAAGCACCTTGACCTCAACGGATGCAATCTTGAAATTTGGAATAATCTCTGGAAGGTAGAAACCGATAAAGTGTTGGGCTGCAATCATTATCATCCCCCTGCAACGCTTTTTGTTGTGAAGAAAAACGCAAGCCTCACGATATATGACACATCGGCAAAGGGTACCGGAAGAATTAACTATAACAGCGACCTTATTCGGCATGAAGAATGCGCCTCGCCGCATCCTTCCCGCCATGTGATTCAGGTAAAATCCGGCGGCAGGCTTACCGTCAACGGCGGCACAATTGAAGCAGGACGCACCATCACCTGCTGGAATTTCTTCAGCGGCAGCTATGTCAGACAGTATGTGAGCGGTGCGGCGGTTACCGCCGAAGGCGGCAGCACGGTTGTGATTAACGGCGGAAAATTTATTTCCCGCGGCTTGGGCACCGGCGAAAGCATCAACTCATTATCAAACGCATGGTTATGTTCAACGCTTGTAATCAAACGCAGTGAAACGGCAGAAACGAAAATTGACATCAATGACGGCGAATTTCTTGCCGATGCCGGAGGCCATTGCGTTTGTTATGCAGAGGGTTATAA
>CAVFAD010000064.1:0-3003 GCA_963620305.1 Bacteroidaceae bacterium
GAGTTTTCAGTCGCTTTTTGCGTCCTTTTCCGTTTGCGTACTGCCGTTTCTCGTTCCCGATGCGGTCAAACTCACAGCCGCCGCTATTATCTCGCACAAACTCGAAAAACTGAAAATAATGAAAAAATACGGTATATAATGCACAATAACATATAAAAGATACTGTCGAAAACGCCGAAAAAACCGCAAAAGTGCACAAAATAAAATTTTTGCGAAAAAACTGTTGACAAACGGTGTTTTCGATGTTATTATATGTACATACTTCATCAAGGTAAAGTGTTAGCACGATAGCACGGTATCTTAAAAAACAGAACAACGGAAATGAGGAAAAAACAATGAAAAAAGCACTTGCAATCATTCTTTCAATCGCAACGGTTCTCTCCTGCGTAATGATTCTTGCCTCCTGCGGCGGCAGCGGCGACAGCACAACTGCGGCTGACGGCACGGCAGCCGAAAAAACGGACGGAACAACGGCGGCAGCCGAATCCGACCTTGAGTATGTCAAGGGCAAAGGTAAGCTTGTTGTCGGTATTACAAACTTCGCTCCGATGGATTACAAGGAAAAAGATTCCGACGAGTGGATAGGCTTTGACGCAGACATGGCAAAGGCATTTGCAAAGAGTCTCGGTGTGGAAGTCGAATTCGTAGAGATAGTTTGGGAAAACAAGCTTGCCGACCTTAACGGCAAAAACATCGACTGCGTATGGAACGGCATGACGCTGACCGACGATGTAAAGGCTTCGATGGAGACTTCAAAGCCCTACTGCACAAACGCACAGGTTATAGTTGTTCCCGCCGATAAAGCGGAGCAGTACGCAACGGCGGAAGCTTGTAAAGATCTTTCGTTTGCGGTTGAAAACGGTTCCGCAGGCAAAAACATGGCTGTGGAGAACGGCTTTAAGTATACAGAGGTGTCCGCACAGTCCGACGCAGTCGCCGAGGTTGCAAGCGGCACGAGCGACGCGGCTATCATCGACCTTCTTATGGCAGGCGCAATGGTAGGCGAGGGCACCGGCTTTGCAAAGCTTACCTACACGGCTAAGCTCAACAGCGAGGACTACGGCGTAGGTTTCCGTAAGGGTTCCGACCTTGCAGCCGCTCTCAACGATTTCTTCGCGGCTTCACTTGCCGACGGTTCAATGGAAAAGGCTGCCGAACAGTACGGCGTTCAGGAGTCCCTTATCAAATAATCGGACACAGTAAACAAGTAAGTATAAAAACATTCCGGGCAGAGGACTTTGCGCAGAAGTCCTCTGTTTGCGGACTGTAAGAGGTGTTTTATGTTTGCCAATTTTGTCGAACAGTTTCCCACTGTTTTTAACGCACTGAATCTCGGCTTTTTGCAGACGCTGAAGCTGTTTTTCGTCACTCTTGTGGGTGCAGTCCCTCTCGGACTTGTGATATCGTTCGGCTCGATGTCACGCTTTAAGCCGATTTCCGTGCTTGTGAAAACGGTCGTGTGGATAGTCAGAGGCTCGCCGCTGATGATTCAAATTCTTATAATATACTATTTTCCCGGTCTGATGCTCGAAAAGAACATATGGGGCACGGGCGAGGGCGGCAGATTTATCGCGTGCTCCGCTGCGTTTATTCTTAACTATGCCTGTTACTTCTCCGAAATATACCGCGGCGGTATTCAGGGCGTACCCAAGGGTCAGCAGGAGGCGGGTCAGGTGCTCGGACTCACCAAGAGCGAGACGTTCTTTAAGGTCACGCTTATGCAGATGATAAAACGCATAGTCCCGCCTATGTCAAACGAAATAATCACGCTTGTCAAAGATACGTCACTCTCGCGCATAATCGCCCTGCAGGAAATAATCTGGGCGGGTGCGGCTTTCATGAAGTCGTCGCACGGTATTTCGGGCGAAATGTGGCCGCTGTTCTTCACGGCGGTGTATTATCTTGTGTTCAACGGCATTCTGACCGTGCTTTTCGGCAAGCTCGAAAAGAAGCTTGACTATTTTAAGGTGTGAGGTGTAACCGATGTCGATTCTTGAAGTTAAAAATCTTAAAAAGAGCTTCGGCGGAACCTCCGTCCTGCAGGGAATTTCGTTTGACCTTGAAAAAGGCGAGGTTCTGTCAATTATAGGTTCTTCCGGCAGCGGAAAAACAACGCTCCTGCGCTGCATAAATTCACTCGAAACAGCCGACAGCGGCAGTATTACGGTCGACGGCTCAGTCATTTTTGACGGCAGCGGAAAAACGCAGCTCACAAAGGAACAGAAGCGTCAAAATCAGCTTAATGTCGGTCTTGTTTTTCAACAGTTTAATCTCTTTCCGCAGTACAGCGTCTTGCGTAACGTGACGCTTGCTATGGAGATGCAGGCGAAGAAAAAAGCCGATTTTAAGCAGCATAAAAAGAAAGTGCTTGCCGATATCGACGAAAAGGCGAAAATGTACATCGACAGGGTCAATCTGTCCGACCGCATTGATGCGTATCCGTGCGAGCTGTCGGGCGGGCAGCAGCAGCGTGTGGCAATAGCGCGTGCACTTGCGCTCGAACCGAAAATACTGTTTTTCGACGAGCCTACTTCCGCGCTTGACCCCGAATTGACCGCAGAGGTGCTCAAGGTGATACGCAGCCTTAAGGACACAGGCAGGACGATGGTCATTGTTACGCACGAAATGGGCTTTGCGCAGAATGTGTCGGACAAGGTTATCTTTATGGCTGACGGCGTCATTGAGGAGCAGGGTACACCCGCAGAGGTTTTCGAAAATCCGCAGTCGGAGAAAACGAGAGCATTCCTGCTTAAAGATGTAGGATGATATATTTTTCATTGTTTAACGGGGTTGTCGCACCGAGGACAACCCTTTTTTTATGCCGTAATTTTCCCGCAAAAACCGACCCGGGCAATCTGCGGCGGACGTTATGCGGGCGGCTTAATCAGAGGACGGAAAGGGTACGTCAAAATGACTAAACGGAGTTGTCGAAAAAGGTGCGCGGTACGCGTGAATAAAAGTCGGACAAATAGAGATGAGTATAGTTAAAATACTCAAAAATGC
>CAVFAD010000064.1:3013-9180 GCA_963620305.1 Bacteroidaceae bacterium
AAAGTTTATTAAAAATTCACAAAAAACTGCCGAAATTCTTTTTCTGAAAAAGAAACAAAAAAGCGAAAAACGGTGAAAAAGGAAAAATACCAAAAAAACGGTTGTGCAAAGTGTACAAAAAAATAAAGCCGCCCGATTTGACATTTGAATGTGAGTTGAATATAATGTCCCCGTTCATTGCCTATAAATGTACCGAGCGGGATTTTGAGTGCCCTTCGGCATGAAAAATCAAAACCAATCGCTCTGTATTTTAACGGACAGGAGTAATTTCTTATGAGTAAATCCAAAAAGAGGAAGTCGGCAAACAGACAGAAAAATCAGTTTGTTATAATTCCTCAGACAGGCTACGAAGGACGTCACTTTTTTAAGGCGGGTGCGTTCATCGGTGCGGTGGGACTTTCTTTTGCCGCCGTTCTCGGCACGGTGCCGCAGACGGTAGTTAATACAAAAGCCGTTACGATAAACGAACCTATGGTGGCGTACGTTCAGGAAGAGACGAAGGACGCGGTATATACCGACGGTACGCTCGCGACGCTTGAATGCCCGGAGCTTGAAGAAGAAGCGGAGCAGATAAAGAATATTTTTGATGAAAGCGTCAAGGAAGAAGAAACGGTCGACTTTTCCGTGTACACTACCGCTTTGAGCGATGAAGAAGCACACAAGAAGCTTAACGTTGCAAAAAACACTTCCTCGGCGGGTTATGTAAGACTTAACACCGACGGTGTTCCCATGTCGGAAATGACGGCACCCGATTGGCTTACGCTCGATGCAAACGGCATTCCCACGGACTACGCTTACTGCATTACAGGCAAAGCTACGGCGTATTATTCGGGTACGCACACCGCGACGGGCACAAGAGTCCGTCAGGGCAGCGTGGCGGTTGACCCGAAAGAGATTCCCTACGGCACCGAAATGTGGATAACCTCTGCCGACGGCAGCATTGTTTACGGCTATTGCCGTGCCGAGGATACGGGCGGATTTGCAGAGTGGGAGAACGGCGCAACCGTCGACCTCTATATGCGCGCATACGACGACTGTGTTAAATGGGGTTGGAGAGGCGTTAACGTCTACATCCTCAACAACAAATAACAAAAGACCTCGCCGCGCAGCCTTGAATGCGGACGCGGCTTTATATAGAAGCGGCAGCAGAGCGGTTTGCCTTGTCTGCCACCGAAAAGGGTAAAGAACAAAAAAACGGAGAGAGCACGGATGTGTTTTCCCCGTTTCGTTTTTATCAGGCGGCGAGAGCGGCGCGATTTCAGAGTTGATTTTATTTTCGGAACGCTCCCGAAAAATTTTTCGAAAAGATTGAAGAAAACAAAAAAAACAGTTGACTTTTTTCTGTTTCGGTGCTAATATATGTAAGCAATATGCGAATGCGCTGATAGCTCAGTTGGATAGAGTGACTGGCTACGAACCAGTAGGTCGGGGGTTCGAGTCCCTTTCAGCGCGCCAAAAAAGACGGATGCGAAAGCAGCCGTCTTTTTTTTGCGAAGTTTGTTTTATTACAGTAACGAATTTTAATAAAAAATGACAAAAAGATTGACTTTATCCAAGAAGTGTGATACGATAAAAGAGCCAAACTAACTAAATATGCAAAAAAATAGGTGTAAGCCCTTTTTTTATGAGGGTGTTTTTTCGCCTTGTCAAATTCAAACAAAATAGTAATTTGATAAAAATGCAAATTCTATTCTGTTTTGTTTGAGACAAAGGCGAACACCGCTTTTTGCAGAGTTAGTTTGGCGACTATCGGAGTTTGCATTTTTTGTGCGCTTACTTCGGTAGGCGCACTTTTTGTTTTGTGAGGCAAAAAGTGCAGCTCACTAAAGGAGGGCAGATGGGGATATTTTTACCACAGTGAGAAAAACAGGAAGGAAAATCATGATGAAAAAAACAATAAAAAAGTCGTTTGCGGTATTATTGGCTTTGTTTACGGTCGTGTGCATTATGCCGATATCTTCTCACGCCGTAACAACTGACATTCCGTCGGATGCCGTTGAGTTTAACGGACATTATTACTATGCTTTTGATGAAGATATGACATGGACCGAAGCAAAAACTAAGTGTGAAGCAATGGGCGGTTATCTTGCAACAATTCATTCCGATGCGGAGCACAATGTGGTTTGTTCAATTCTGGAAGAAAAAGTCGACAGGTTTTTTTGGATAGGAGGATACCGAGCCGACTCTGTTTCTAATTGGCGGTGGGTAACCGGAGAGACTTTTTCTTATGACAGACAAGGAACTTTACCGGGGGAAAGTTCATCGTGCAATTATTTGGCTATGTGTTCGGGACGGGAAGCCTTTCAGCTTGGTCTTATGGAACGTTGGCTGCATTTGACGAATGATGGCGTTCTTTACATTCTTTCTATAAGAACGAAATGTCCTACCGGATATATTTGTGAGTGGGGAGAGCCTGACGCTGTTGGAGAGTTTTACCCTGTCGGATACGATTTTTTTAGGGATAGTTATAGTTTTAGAAATTTTTCTGTAAGTATAGATAACGAGTTCTTTCAAAAGTTATATGGCAATGGTGTTGGTTTTGACCTTTGGCGGGAATGGCGGAATCAAGGTGGTGTTTGTTTCGGTATGACATATACAACAGCATCGTTATTGAATGGTTATCCTGATTGTGACGAAATTCGAAAAAAATTTTTGTTGAATGATGATATTTTTTCAGTTTCATCCACTGTTGAAATCGGTTGGCATACCTATTCGATAAAAGATTATATAATATATGCACATATATATCAGCTCAGTAGTGAATTTCAGCAAAACTCTACATGGACAGATATTAATACTATATATGATTGTGTAAAAGCTTATTTGCAAGAAAACAAGATTGGGGTTACTGTCGGGATGTCGCGAAAGGATGGCAAAGGGGGACATCGTGTTCTCGCTGTAGGCATTGAGGGAAGCGATATTTTGATAGACGATCCAAATAACACAAAAGACCTTGAACGCATTACAGTCGGAGATAATGGAGAATGGAGTTTTTCCGGTTTGTCAGGATGGAACGATAAAACCTGTCAGCTCAGATATAGCACGGATTATAATATGCCATATCAAGTTTTGTTGTCAGAAACACAATTAGGAGCAAGCGGTAACTCGAATGAGCAAACAACACCGTTTTCTCTTGAGACAAAAAACGATAATCGGAAGCAAAATTTGTTGACAGTTTCCAATGATATAAATATCTCTCTTCCTGAAAATTCAATTGAAATTATAGTTGACGATTACAATTCAACAACGCAATCGGGAAATAGACAATTTTGGATAAATGAAGATTCGGTATTTGCATCAACAGGAGCTGCGCAGAAAGGCGAAGTCAGATGTGCAGGGAATGATGTCGCATTATCCGCAACAATTACCGAGGAAAGCAATGCTATCCTTACTTTAGATGATGAACAGGCTAATATTAAAATTGATTCGATAGAAAGTAATGATTATACAGTATCCGTTGTTTATTTCCCTGATGAGAGAACGGCAGTTGAAGTACAAGTATCAGGTGTTGCCGACGGTGATAGTGTTACTGCGGAGAAAACGGCTGATGGCATAGTTGTAAAGGGTCTTAATAATATTACCGTTAAATATCTGAAAGATGATATTGAGGTTGGCGATACAATTGCTGAGGTCAAGGATGGGCGCGAGGTCAACATTACAGTTGATGAAAGCAAAGATACGGTAAAAACCGATTTTGTCGGCGAACAGACCGAGGACATTTGCGGATATTGCGGAAAGGTTCACGGAACATCATTCAAAGAAGTGTTGATAAAGTTCTTCCACAGGATTTTTTATTTCTTTGTTAAGCTGTTTGGCTTAAAAAAATAAGTATCGTGCACATAAAATTAAACGGCGCGCTGCGGAATCCGCAGCGCGCCGTTTAAATTATTCGGAGACGAATTTATGAAATCAGTCAGCCTTGGGGGCGAACAGGTCTTTGAGACGGAGCAGGTGCTCGTATCTCTCGACGCTCTTGTCCTCTGCTTCGGTGAACAGTTCTTCTGCTCTTTCGGGGAACGAACGTGTAAGAGCTGAGTAACGCGCTTCGTTGAGCAGGAACGGACGGTAGTCCTCTTTCTTGCCGGGTTTGGAGTCGAGGGTGAAGGGATTCTTGCCCTCAGCCTTGAGCGCGGGGTTGAAGCGGAACAGATTCCAGTAGCCGCAGTCGACAGCTTTCTTCATTTCCGCCTGGCAGTTGACCATGCCGCCCTTGATGGAGTGCATTTCGCAGGGAGCGTAGCCGATGACAAGTGACGGACCGTGATAAGCCTCGGCTTCTTTGAGAGCCTTAAGCGTCTGGTTCTGGTCTGCGCCCATAGCAATCTGTGCGACATAGACGTAACCGTAGCTCATTGCTATTTCGGCAAGGCTCTTCTTGGCTATTGCCTTACCGGCAGCCGCGAACTGTGCGACCTGACCTATCTGTGAAGCCTTGGATGCCTGTCCGCCGGTGTTGGAGTAAACCTCGGTATCAAATACCATGATGTTGACGTCTTCGCCCGAAGCGAGAACATGGTCAACGCCGCCGAATCCGATGTCGTATGCCCAGCCGTCGCCGCCGAATATCCATACGCTCTTTTTGGAGAGGTATTCTTTTTCCGCAACTACAGCCCTAGCCGTGTCGCAGTCGACGTTTTCGAGAGCCTTTACGAGAGCCTCAGCCGCTGCTCCGTTCTTTTCGCCGTCGTTAACGGTGTCAAGGTAAGCCTTAGCCGCAGCTTTTGCTTCTTCGGGAGCGCATTGAGCGTCGGCTATTGTGCGAACCTTCTCGATGAGAGCGTTTCTTATTGCGTTCTGACCGAGGAGCATGCCGAAGCCGTGTTCCGCGTTATCTTCAAACAGCGAGTTTGCCCATGCGGGACCGTGGCCGTTTTTGTCGGTGGTGTAGGGTGATGTTGCTGCGGGGCCGCCCCAGATGGACGAGCATCCCGTTGCGTTGGATATATACATTCTGTCGCCGAACAGCTGAGTGATAAGACGCGCATAAGATGTTTCGGCGCAGCCTGCGCACGAGCCGGAGAACTCAAGGAGCGGCTTCTTGTACTGGCTGGAGATGACGTTTGCAGCCGAAGTGACTTCGGGCTTTTCCGAAACCTTTTCCACGCAGTAGTCGAAGGCTGCCTGCTGTGCGTCCTGACTTTCACGCGATACCATTTTGAGGGAGTTTGTGGGGCAGACACCTACGCAGACGCCGCACCCCATACAATCCATCGGAGACACCGCAAGAGTGTAGGTGTAGGAGGTTTTTACTATCGGCTTGGGAGCTTTTTTGAGAACTGCGGGAGCAGCAGCGGCTTCTTCGTCGTTGAGAGCGAACGGACGGATAGTAGCATGCGGGCAGACGAATGCGCACTTGTTGCACTTTGCGCATGTTTCCTCGTTCCATTCGGGAACGAGAACCGCAACGCCTCTCTTTTCGTAAGCCGATGCGCCCTGCTCGAATGTGCCGTCCGCATGATCGACGAAAGCAGAAACGGGGAGAGCATCGCCGTCCATGTGTCCTACGGGTTTCATGATGCCGTCGACCATCTTAACGAGCTTAGCGGGGCCTTCGCTTGCGGGAGCGGCAGCTTCGTCGGCTGCATTTGCCCACTCCGCGGGAACGTTTATCTTAACATAAGCCGTTGCGCCCGCGTCGATAGCCTTTTCGTTCATTTCGACTATCTCTTTGCCCTTCTTCATGAACTTCTGCGCTTTTTCTTTCATGTAGCCGATTGCTTCTTCCTCGGGAAGAACCTTTGAAAGCGAGAAGAAAGCGGACTGAAGAACCGTGTTCGTGCGCTTGCCGAGGCCTATCTGCGCGGCAAGGTCGATAGCGTTTACGGTATAGAGCTGGATGTTGTTCCGGGCGATATATCTCTTTGCGTCCGCATGGAGCTTTTCGCCGAGCTCTTTTTCGTCCCACTGGCAGTTGATGAGGAATACACCGCCGGGTTTAACGTCGTTGACCATCTTGTAGCCCTTTTCGACATAGGACGGGTTGTGGCATGCGACGAAGTCAGCCTTGTTGATATAGTAGGGGGATTTTATCGGCTTGTCTCCGAAACGGAGGTGGGATATGGTGATACCGCCCGTCTTCTTCGAGTCGTACTGGAAGTAGGCCTGAACGTACTTGTCGGTGTGGTCGCCGATAATCTTGATGGAGTCCTTGTTTGCGCCGACCGTGC
>CAVFAD010000065.1:0-8561 GCA_963620305.1 Bacteroidaceae bacterium
CCCGTTCGAGCCGTAAACATCTCATCATAATAAGGATTATATATTATGCCGAAGTACGGTTTTCCGTTTCTGTATGCTCCGACCGAAATAACGGAGCATTTCATATCGTGAATAAAGTTTGTCGTGCCGTCGATAGGGTCTATTACAAACAGCAGCGGCGAGTCGAAAAGCTCGTGTGAATTGTCTTTTTCCTCCGCAAAAAATGATGCGTCGGGATAAAGCTCCGCAATTCCGCTTATGAGCTTGTCCTGAACGGCTTTGTCGTAGCGCGTGACAAAATTCGCCGCGCCGGCTTTTACTTCGATAGCGTCTTTTTCGCTTTCCACAGCATGAGCGGCAAGCACCGTTTTGCCGCATTCTCTGATAATTTCTTCGATTTTTGTTAGCTCTGCTGACATTTTACAGTTCCTCCGAATTGAGGTCAAGTCCCATTGCGAGTCCGAATTTTGTTTCTATAAGAGGGATAAAGCCGTTCTTTTTGTAAAAATCCACAGTCCGACTGTTTTTTTCGTCGCAGACAAGCATGACCCGTTCGATGCGGCGTTTTCTCAAACGTATTTTCATGGCATTCAAAAGCTGAGTGCCGAGACCGCCGTTTTGATAATTTTCGTCGACATCAATGTGAAAATGGCATTTGTACGAATCCCTGAACATCGAATGCGTAAGCATATCCATCTTTGCATCGACATATCTTTTTGCGCTGACAGCTGCCGCCTGCGGAAGATAAAGTTCAGAAAAAACACGCTCGTATGTATCGTAGTTTTCGCTGTACAGCAAATAGCCGACCGCTTCATCCGCTTCGTTTACGGCGACAAAACAGTTTTGCGGCTCCTGCTCGATGTAATAATTGCAGTACATTATCAAAGTGTATTTTTTCGTATCGGCAGAAGCATTGGCGCATCCTGCGTTGTCAAGACAGATCTGCTGAACGCGTTCGCGGTCACTGTCCTTATACGGCCTTACGGAACTCATTTATACCACCTCATATATCTGACTAACTGATTATACATTCTCTTTTTTAAAATGTCTACAAAAAACTGTATTTTTATGAAAAAATATGTTAATATCTCTTTCGGTACACTGAAAAAGGAGCTGACAGAATGAAAATCGCAGTCATCGGAACCTCATGGATAACGGAAAAATTTTTATCTGCCGCCGTTGCAACGGGAAAGATATCGCTCGAAGCCGTATGCTCGAGAAATCGGGACAAGGGACTTGACCTCGCGCACCGTTTCGGTGCCGAAAAAGCATATACTTCCCCGTCCGAGCTTGTCAAAGACAGAGAAATCGAAAGCGTATACATTGCAAGTCCGAACAGCCTGCACTATACTCAAAGCAAACTGTGCATCGAAAACGGCAAAAACGTAATATGCGAAAAACCGCTGACGGACACGGAAGCCGAAGCGGCGGAGCTTTTCGTCCTCGCGAAGAAAAACGGTGCGGTTTACACCGAAGCCATCATGTCGATGTATGTTCCCGCATTTGATATACTGAAAAAAGAAATTGCCGGAATAGGAAAAATACGCACCTGCAATTTTGTCTACTGCCAGCTTTCGTCAAAGTATCCCGCATATCTGCGCGGAGAAAATCCTAATATATTCAACCCCGCTTTTCACACGGGCTGTCTTGCGGATATAGGAGTTTACAACATATTTCTCGCTGCGGGACTTTTCGGAATGCCTGACTGCATAACGTCACACTCGACTTTTCTCGAAAGCGGAGCGGATGCGGAAGGAACCGCAATTCTGAGCTACGGCGACATGACCGTAAACCTGATCTACTCAAAGGTCGGACAAAGCTATTCTCCGTCGGAAATAATCGGAGACAGAGGAACGGTTTCGATAAATGCCGTTTCACAGCTGACGGGAATCGACAAAATCACAAAAGACGGCAGAAAAAACCTTGTGCCGTATGAAATACCCCGTGACGAAATAATGGGAGCGGAAGCATCGGTTTTTGCCGACGCTGTACGCGGGAACACCGCCGCTGCGGCAAAGCTTGAAGAAGTAAACAAAATCTCACTTACCGTCAGACGCATAAGCGACAGAATAAGAGCGCAAAACGGCTTCTCCTTTTGATACGTCTTCCGAAACAGCTCCGACTGTCGGTCGGTCTTAACCGCGATCGGCTTTTTCGCGCATTCACCGCTTTTTGATTTTTACATTATAAGCATTGCATCTGCGACACTTACGGTTTATAAGATTTTACCAATCGGAAAAATTAAAATAAATCGCTATGTATTCCCGTTCGGGTAAGATACAAAATAAGTTCATTTCCGTCAACCCGATAAATCAGTAACCAATCCGGCGTAATATGACATTCGCGGCAATCCTTATAATCGCCGATAAGACTATGGTCTTTATATTTCTCGGGGAGTTGCTCGCCATTTGCTAAAATTCCGACAACTTCTTCAAACAAACGAATATCATAACCCCTTTTCAGAATTCGCTTAAAATCCTTTTTGAACGATGTTTCATACTTAATCGTCAGCATAAAGGTCCTCCATCAGTTCCGAAACAGAATGAAAACCTTTACTTAAACCGACACCGTTTCTTACATTCTCAATTGCCTTTTTTGTTTCTTCATTCGGCACTTCTCTTGTTATCGAAAATGGAAAAGAACCCTCGTAGACCATTTGCTTCAAAAAGACATTAACAGCTGTCGATAAGTCCATTCCGAAATCCGCAAGCAGTGCCTGCGCTTCTTTCTTTGTTACTTCATCAATAGTAACATTAGTAGATACCTTTGCCATATAAAATCAACTCCTTTTACCATATTATACCCGTAAAATTCGCATATGTCAATGGTTTTACACATAATATGTTATATTTTTAACATATCAGCATCGCATCGCCGAATGAGAAAAAGCGATATCTGTTTTCGACGGCGACTTTATATGCATTGAGAGTGTTTTCGCGTCCGCAGAAAGCAGAAACGAGCATAATAAGCGTGCTTTCGGGCAAATGGAAGTTCGTTATAAGGGCATCAATGCACCTGAATTTGTAGCCGGGGTAAATAAATATGTTAGTTTCTCTGCTGCAGGACGGCACAAAACCGTTTTCGTCGCATGCGGATTCAAGCGTACGGCAGCACGTAGTGCCGTTGCAGATTATCCTACCGCCGTTCTTTTTGGTTTCATTTATAAGCTGTGCCGCTTCGGGAGAAATTGTATAATGCTCGAAGTGCATGTTGTGGTCTTCGATGTTCTCCGTCTTCACGGGGCGGAATGTTCCGATGCCGACGTGAAGTGTGATGTATGCGATTTTAACACCCTTTGCTCTGATTTTTTCGAGCAGCTCGGGCGTGTAGTGCAGTCCCGCCGTGGGTGCGGCTGCGGAGCCGTTGAGTTTTGCATAGACAGTCTGATAGCGTTCCCTGTCCTCAAGGCGGTGAGTAATGTAGTGCGGCAGCGGCATTTCGCCTATCTGCTCAAGTCTTTCGAGGAAAATTCCGTCGTATGAAAACTTCACAAGACGGTTTCCGTTTTCGAGCACCTCGGTAACCTCTCCGCGCATTACGCCGTCGCCGAAATTAAACATGCTGCCTTCTTTTGCACGCTTGCCGGGACCCGCTATGCACTCCCACACATCGTTTCCGCGATTGTTGAGCAGCAAAAACTCAACCTTCGCTCCCGTTTCGTCCTTTATACCGTAAAGACGTGCGGGCAATACGCGCGAATTATTGAGAACAAGACAGTCGCCCTCATTCAGATAATCGGTAATATCGTAGAACCTCTTATGCTCGACAGCGCCGCTGTTCCTGTCCAAAACAAGCAGCCGCGAATGATCGCGTTCCGGGATAGGCTCCTGTGCAATAAGCTCCTCGGGAAGTTCAAAATAAAAATCACTTTTTTTCATATCCGCTCCGAAAATTACAATTAAATCGTATTTTTGATTGACTTACAACCGAATCAATGGTAGAATCAGAAAAAATAATAGCACAAATTTCAAAAAGGCGCAATACCTTTGCCGTCTTTTTGCATATACATTTACAAGGAGGTCGCATTATGAAAAAACACTACAAAGTCGGCATCGTCGGCGCAACGGGAATGGTAGGACAGCGTTTTGTAACTCTGCTTGCAAACCATCCGTGGTTCACGGTTACCGCACTTGCCGCAAGTCCCCGTTCCGCAGGAAAGACGTACGAAGAAGCTCTCGGAGGAAGGTGGGTAATGACAACCGAGCTTCCGGAAAACGTCAAGGACATGACCGTGCTCGACGCGACCGCCGATATCGATAAAATTGCATCGGCTGTTGATTTCGTTTTCTGTGCGGTAGACATGCCGAAAGATAAAATAAAGGAACTCGAAACCGCTTATGCAAAAGCCGAGTGTCCGGTTGTGTCGAACAACAGCGCAAACCGCTTTACTCCCGACGTGCCTATGCTCATTCCCGAAATCAACGGAGAACACTGCAGGGTCATCGAACATCAAAAAAAGAGACTGGGCACAAAACGCGGCTTTATTGCGGTAAAATCGAACTGCTCACTTCAAAGCTACGTACCCGCGCTTTATCCGCTCGATGAAAAATTCGGCGTAAAAGATGTTCTCGTGTGTACCTATCAGGCAATTTCGGGCGCGGGAAAGACGTTTGACAGATGGCCGGAAATGGTAGACAATGTTATTCCCTATATCGGCGGCGAGGAAGAAAAAAGCGAAAAAGAGCCGCTCAAAATATGGGGAAAAGTCGTTGACGGCGAAATAGTGCCTGCGGACGGTCCGAACTTTACCGCGCAGTGTCTGCGTGTACCCGTGTCCGACGGTCACATGGCTGCGGTTTTTGTCCGTTTTGACAGAAAGCCGACAAAAGACGAAATAATCGAAGTGTGGAAAAACTTCAGCGGCAGACCGCAGGAGCTTGAGCTTCCCCACGCGCCCAAGCAGTTTCTGCACTACTTCACGGAAGACAATATGCCGCAGACAAAGCTTCAGCGAGAGCTTGAGGGCGGAATGGCAGTATCAATAGGGAGACTACGCGAGGACACGCAATACGACTATAAGTTTGTATGTCTTTCGCACAATACGCTTCGCGGAGCGGCGGGCGGCGCAGTTCTTGCCGCAGAGCTTCTGTGTGCGGAAGGTTATATCGAGCCTAAAAATCAGTAAGGTGATCTTTTGAAGCAAACACTTTTCAAAGGATGCGGCACGGCGGTTATAACGCCGTTCACACCCGACGGAAAGAATGTTGACAAAAACGGATTTCAGCGTTTTTTGGAATTTCAAATCGAAAACGGTGCGGATGCGCTTATCGTTGCGGGAACAACGGGAGAAGCACCGACGCTCACATCCGACGAAAAAAGAGAGCTGTTTAGACAAAGCGTCGCAGCAGCGGGAGGGAAAATTCCCGTTATCGCGGGCACGGGTTCAAACAGTACGGAAGAAGCCGTCCGAAAATCAAATGCGGCTGAAAAAGAGGGGGTCGACGGTCTTTTGATCGTCACTCCCTATTATAACAAGTGCACGCAGACGGGACTCATCGAACACTACTTTTATATTGCCGACAGGGTAAGCACCCCGATAACCGTCTATGACGTTCCGTCGCGAACAGGCGTTTCAATCGCGCCCGAAACGTACCTTGCACTGTCGGAACATAAAAATATTACTGCGGTAAAAGAAGCGGACACCGACATTTCAAAATTCGTAAGATCGCTTGCTCTGTGCGGCGGCAAGCTTGATTTTTATTCCGGCAGCGACGATCTCACGGGCGCAATGATGTCCCTCGGCGCAAAGGGCGTAATCAGCGTTGCGTCAAATGTTATTCCGCGCGAAATGCACCGTTTGTGTGAAATGTTCTCAGACGGCAACACGGCAGACGGAGCGAAAATGAACATCGAGCTTTCAAAGCTTATGAATCTGCTGTTTTGTGAAGTAAATCCGATACCGATAAAAACGGCAGTGTCTTTTCTCGGCGAACTGTCACTGTCACACGCCGTACGACTGCCGCTTACGGACATTTCCGCAGAAAACCGACAAAAAATAAAAGACGAACTTTCAAAATTCGGAGTAACTTAAACACCGTTTGCTCCGTTCGGCACATCACCGCACGTTTCGGTTATGTCCGCGATAAAATAAAAGTATACCGTTTCGGTTGACAATCTAAACGGAAAATGGTAGAATGGATGCGATTTCGGAAATTTTTTCTACCAAGGAGAATACTTAATATGGCACTTACAACCAACAAATCGGTTCTTTCATGGATCGATGAAAAGGTCGATCTAGTGAAGCCGTCTCAGATCATTTGGATCGACGGCAGCGAAGCTCAGCTTGACGCGCTTCGCGCAGAAGCCGTTGAAACAGGCGAAATGATCAAGCTCAACGAAGAGCTGCTGCCCGGCTGCTATCTTCACAGAACAAAACCCAACGACGTTGCCCGTGTTGAGGACAGAACGCTTATCTGCACCCCCACTGAGGAGGAGGCAGGTCCCACAAACCACTGGATGGAGCCTTCCGCCTGCTATAAAATGCTTTATGACATAGCAAAGGATTCCTACAAGGGCAGAACGATGTACGTTATCCCTTACTCAATGGGTCCCGTAGGCTCAAAATTCTCAAAAATCGGAATTGAGCTTACCGATTCGATTTATGTCGTTCTCAACATGTCCATTATGACAAGAGTCGGTAAGAATGTTCTCGACGTGCTCGGTGATTCCGAAGACTGGGTTCGCGGACTTCACTGCAAATGTAATGTCGATGCCGAAAACCGCTGGATATGCCAGTTCCCGCAGGACAATACCATAATTTCCGTTAACTCCGCATACGGCGGAAACGTTCTTCTCGGCAAAAAGTGCTTTGCACTCCGCATTGCATCCTATCAGGGACGCAAAGAGGGATGGCAGGCAGAGCACATGCTCATTCTCTGCGTCGAAAAGCCGAACGGAGAAAAGAAATATGTATGCGCCGCTTTCCCGTCGGCATGCGGCAAGACCAATCTTGCAATGCTTATTCCGCCGGAAGTATACAAAAAGCAGGGTTACAAGGTTACCACCGTCGGCGACGATATTTCATGGATCCGCAAAGGTGCGGACGGCAGACTTTATGCAATTAACCCCGAGAACGGCTTCTTCGGCGTTGCCCCCGGTACTAACATGAGATCCAATCCCAATGCATGTCTGACAACGCAAAAGGGTACTATATTCACCAACGTTTGCCACAACCTCGACAACAACACCGTTTGGTGGGAGGGTCTTGATAAGAATCCGCCCACGAACGCAATCGACTGGAAAGGCAATCCGTGGAACGGAAAAGAATCGACCGAAAACGGTGCTCATCCCAACTCAAGGTTCACCGCACCCGCAAAGAACTGCCCCTGCCTCAGTCCCGAATTTGAAAATCCGGAAGGCGTGCCGATTTCCGCTATAGTTTTCGGCGGCAGACGCGCAAAGCTCGCTCCGCTGGTATACCAGTCAAGAGACTGGAACAACGGCGTCTTCGTAGGCTCGATAATGGCATCCGAAACAACTGCCGCAGCCGCAGGCGCAGTCGGTGTCGTCCGCCGCGACCCCATGGCAATGCTCCCGTTCTGCGGTTACAATATGGCTGATTACTGGCAGCATTGGATTGACATCGGTGCATCTCTCGACCCCGACAAGGCTCCCAAGATCTTCAATGTCAACTGGTTCAGAAAAGACGATGACGGCAATTTCCTGTGGCCCGGCTACGGCGAAAATCTTCGCGCTCTCAACTGGATTCTTGACCGCTGCGACGGCAAGGTCGACGCAAAAGAAACGGCTATAGGCTATGTTCCGTATGCCGACGATATCGACCTTACGGGCAGTGAGGACGAGGTATCCAAAGAAACGCTTGAGTCCATTCTCACTGTCGAAAAAGACCTGTGGAAGAACGAAATTCCCGGCATAGAGGAGTTCTACGCAAAGTTCGGCGACAGACTTCCCGCTGCTATCAAGGCGGAGCTTGACACCCTTAAAAAGAACCTCGAATAAAGAATTCTGCGGTGACCGACCGCAGCAAATAAGCAAAGACTGTATTTCACTCGACGTCTCAAAGTAAAGAGACTTGCGAAGTACAGTCTTTTTTGTCTTTTTACGGAAAGTTGTGGTATAATAATTTTCAACCCCCTTGTTACTAACCGATATTTCAAGAAAAACCATGTCAACTGTATACAACAAAAAAAACCTGCCTGTCGGAGAAAAAAGTTAAGCAAAGCAGCATTTTATTTGGAAATTAACCGAAAAACAAAACCGAAAAGTGAACACCCCCACCGTTAGATTAAATCCGACGGCGGTGTTTTGCATTTTACGTCAAATGCACAATTATATTTATATTTAGACAAAGACCGTATCTCACAAGCATTTTGTTTAATGCGAAATGTGAAATACGGTCAATGTTTTTTGCACGGCAGTTTCATTTGCCTAATGCAGTTAAGTTGATGAAATGAAAAAGAAACAAGAAAACGGGATTTTTGCTTGGTTTTTTTGAAAAATGTAATCTTTGCTTGGGTTTGTTTGCTTATATTGCCGATGTCAGGTTGTTGGCATCGATTGCCGACAGATACAGTTCCGTCAGATAATCGCGGACGATGTCCTTAAAGTGTATCGCCGACAGG
>CAVFAD010000066.1:0-8439 GCA_963620305.1 Bacteroidaceae bacterium
GTATAAACTCAATCTGAGCAACGGTCTGCTGACATACAAAAAAGTCAACGACGAAAGGGAATACAAGTACACCGTTCCCAATGTCAATATGTTTTACGACGACGTTCACAAAAACGTTCTTGAAAACAACAGCGACCCCGACAGCGCAAAGATTGTTTACGACTATAAGGCAGGTGCCGCAAATTCGTGGATAGTCAGCCTTTTGCCGACGCTCGGCTGTATGGTTGCGCTCGGTGTTCTTATGTTTGTGATGATGCGCAGAATGAATCAGAGCATCATGAGCGAATCAAACAGAACAATGGGATTCGGAAAAGCACGCGTCAAAACGATAAAGGACGGCAAACACCGTATTACGTTTGCCGATGTTGCGGGCTGCGATGAGGAAAAAGAGGAATTAAGTGAAATTGTGGAATTTCTCAAGGCTCCTCAGAAATACAATGAGATAGGTGCGCGTATTCCGAAGGGCGTACTGCTTGTGGGCCCTCCCGGCACGGGTAAAACTCTGCTTGCAAAGGCGGTCGCAGGTGAAGCAAACGTTCCGTTCCTCTCCATTTCGGGCTCTGATTTCCTTGAAATGTACGTGGGTGTCGGTGCGTCGCGTGTCCGCGATCTGTTTGAGCAGGCAAAGAAAAACGCTCCGTCTATCATTTTTATTGATGAAATTGATGCCGTCGGACGCCACAGAGGCGCAGGTATGGGCGGCGGACACGACGAAAGGGAACAGACACTTAACCAGATGCTCGTCGAAATGGACGGATTTGTGGAAAATGAGGGTGTTATTGTAATCGCAGCGACGAACCGTCCCGACATTCTCGATCCCGCGCTTCTGCGCCCGGGCAGATTTGACAGACAAGTCACGGTCGGTTATCCGGACATCAAGGGCAGGGAAGCCATACTTAAAGTACACTCAAGAAACAAGAGCCTTGCACCCGACGTGGATATTACGGAGATTGCAAGAACTACGGTCGGCTTTACGGGCGCGGATCTTGAGAATCTTCTCAACGAAGCCGCTCTCCTTGCCGCAAGACGCGGTCTTAAGGCTGTTACAAAAAATGAGATAGAAGAAGCGACCGTAAAGGTCGTTGTCGGTACGGAGAAAAAATCGCATAAGATTTCCGACCGCGAAAAAAAGCTTACCGCATACCACGAAGCCGGTCACGCCGTTTCCACCTTCTTTATTGAGGGTCAGGATCCCGTTCATCAGGTGTCCATTGTCCCGCGCGGAATGGCAGGCGGCTATACAATGCATATGCCGCTTGAAGACAAAATGTATATGTCAAAGCGCAAAATGGAGGAGGAACTCGTTATTTTGCTCGGCGGTCGTGTTGCGGAGCATCTTACCTTCGGTGATATTTCCACGGGCGCATCAAACGATATAGAACGCGCCTCCGAAATCGCCCGCAATATGGTTACAAAATACGGCATGAGCGACACTCTCGGTCCCATTACTTTCGGGTCGGGACATGACGAGGTGTTCCTCGGTAAGGATTACGGCACGGTCAGAAACTATTCCGAGGAAATCGCAAAGGAAATAGACGAAGAAGTCAACAGAATCATAATGACGGCTTTCAAACGCTGCGAAACGCTTCTCAAAGAGCATACCGACAGCCTTGAAGCACTTGCACAGTACCTTATAAAGTACGAAAAGATCAACGGCTCCGATTTCGACAAGCTCATGAAAGGTGAGCTGACGGTGTCGGACGGTGCAAATGAGACTTCGGGGGATGAAGCACAATGAAAAAAATAATTTCGGTTTTATGTGTACTCGCGCTCCTTGTCGCATGTGTCGGCTGCGGGACAACCGACTCGGGCAGCGATGACGGTACTAAGTCAGCCTCTGCGGCATCGGGAGAGTACGGCGCGGTGTTCACGGAACTGTCCGAAAAATATAAGGATAACGGCCATCCGATTGCCGTAATGATAACCAACAACGGCAACATCGTACTGGAATTGTATGAAGATAAAGCACCGAACACGGTTGCAAACTTTATCAGTCTTGCAAACAGCGGTTTTTATGACGGACTTATTTTCCATCGCTGCATTCAGGATTTTATGATTCAGGGCGGCGACCCGAACGGAAACGGTTCGGGCGGTCCCGGCTACAGAATTAAAGGTGAATTTTCCGCTAACGGTGTCGACACCGGACTTGAGCACAAGCGCGGCACGATTTCCATGGCAAGAATGGGCAGCAGCTACGGCTCGATTCCCGCAAACGATACCGCAGGCTCGCAGTTTTTCATCTGCGTTGCGGACTATCCGTCGCTTGACGGACAGTATGCCGCTTTCGGCAATGTACTCGAAGGACTCGACACCGTCGATAAGATTGTTGCGCAAAAGACCGATTCAAACGATAAGCCGTTAACGGATCAGGTAATCAAATATCTTCGAGTCGCGACATTTGACAAAACCGTTGCGGAACCGGAAACACTCAGTGAATAAAATTTCTTCGGCAGAAGCAATACGGCTTAAGCAGTATTTGCTTCGGCGGCTTTCCGTGTGACGCTGTCGCTCTGCTTGCGGGATTTTCCACGGCAGGGGGAACGAAATCGTATTGACAAAAAAATGCTGTAGGTGTATTATATATGTGCCCGGTGTTTTGTGCAAAAAATCGGCACGTTATTGCAGCATGCACCGATCGGTAAACGCATTTTTTGCAAATGCCCCGATGTGTTCGCCCCGAGTTTTTTCATAATGCTTGCACCGCACGGTATTTTCGGGTGTCCGCAAAACACCCGTCAGATACAAATATGCAGAAAAAGAAAGGAAATTGCGAAAATGAAAGACTTAGTTAAAAGACCCTTTGTGCTCGTACTTGTTGTCATGATGCTTCTCGCATGTGTCCCCGTTCTTGCCAATTCAACGGCAGGAACAGAAGCCGATCCCACCGACCCCGGCGCACCCACCGACTCTGTCGCTCCCACCGACCCCGTCGCTCCCGACGATGACAAGGTTATCAGTGTGGAAAAGGTCGAGGGCAAAATAATTTTGAGAGATGACTTCGTTACGATTGTTCCCAATCTGACTGTTGATGAGATTATCGCCGCAGCCGGCAAAGACACAAAGATATTCAAAGGCGATGAGGACAAAGAAGCAGAAGCTGAAGATAAGCTTGCTACGGGAATGCGTGTCGTTCGTCTTGACGGTGACGGAAAAATTGTCGCAAGCCGCGATATCGTTGTCATCGGTGACGTCAGCGGTGACGGCGAGGTAAAGGTTGCCGACGCGCGTCTTGCGCTTCGCGCTGCCGTCGGTCTCAATGACAATCTTACCGATGCTCAGAAGTCCGCAGCGTGCATCGAGCACGATTTAAAGAGCGGTGCTGTTAAGGTGGGTGATGCCCGTCATATTCTCCGTGCTGCGGTTGATCTCGATAAACCCTCGGATTGGCTGAACGGTAAGTTCGACAGCGACGAAGACACAACCGACAAAGAGGACACCACCGACAGTGCGGTTCCTACGGAAAAAGAAAACGCAACGGATGCGGCGAACCTCGAATAATTACATGTGTTTTGATGTCTGATTCGTCATATCGGCTGCTGCATTTACCGCCGAAGCCGACGGATGCGGTGTCTTGATTCCGCTGCACATCTTTACAGACTCAGAAAAATACAAACAGCGTCCGCCCACGCGGACAAAGCCGACTGCCGTGTTTTGGAACGAAAACGCGGCGGTTTTTTTCGCTGAAAAACTCACCCTGCGGACAGGACCTTTGTCTTGAGCCGACGGACGGCATGAGCTTAACTTCCGTCAGCTGAAATGTTACAAAATTTTAAACTGTATATTTAAAAATCTTCTTGTAAATGGGAATGTGCTTTGTTATAATTATAAAAAATGAAGAAGTGTGAAAAAGGAGCGGTTTCAATGGTATATCTGTTTCTTGCCGACGGTTTTGAAGAAACCGAAGCACTTGTTACGCTTGACCTGATGCGGCGCGCGGGGATAGATGCTCTGTCCGTCGGAACGGACTCCGCAAGGGTACGCGGTACGCACGGAATAACAGTTGAAGCGGATATTGGTATTTCCGACATAAATATTGACAAATGCGACGGCGTTGTGCTGCCCGGAGGAATGCCCGGCACAAACAATCTTTACGCTTGCGAAAAAGTGAAAAACGCGGTGAAGCACTGCTTCGAAAACGGCAAAATGACGGCTGCAATATGTGCCGCGCCTCTTATCCTCGGCCGTCTCGGAATCCTTGAGGGAAAGCGCGCCGTGTGTTTTCCCGGTTTTGAAAGTGAGCTTGTCGGTGCAGCTCTCTGCAAGACTTGTGCCCAAACGGACGGCACCGTTATTACCGCAAAGGGTGCGGGTGCGGTCTTTGAATTTTCGCATGCGATAATATCTCTGCTTAAGGACGGCTCCGTTGCCGACAAAGTACTTGCCGATATTCAGTTTTCGGGCAGCGTCGGCAGATAAACTACAGAAAGGCGGGTCTTTTACCCGATTTGACCATGGATGATCAAAACAAGCGTCCCGACGGTACACAGGACGCATATGACCTCTTGAGCCGTAATTTTTCCTCTTTCGGCACTCCCGTTCAGGGACAGCAGGAGGACGATGTGAAAAACAGCGGCGAAATATATTTTTCGGCGAACAGTGACACTGCGTCAAACCGTTCTGCGGGTACGGCGAATCGACGCAGTGATATCGTGCTCCCCGAGGAGGATTTGTACGAAAAAATAATGAATTCCCGACCTTCTGCGTCGTCTGCCCGTTCTGCTTCCGCGACAGGCAGAAACGCGAATTACGGCTCGTCCGGAAGAACCGCTTCGCAGGCGGGAAGATCGTCTTCGCAGCAGGGAAGAACCGCTTCGCAGACAGGTCGAACGGCACCTCAGGCGGGAAGAACCGCTTCGCAGACGGGTCGAACGGCACCTCAGGCGGGAAGATTATCCACCGCAGCAGGCAAAAAAAATACTGCCGCAAAAACTTCCGCGGCTGCCGCATCCGGTTCCGCAAAAAAAAATCAGGGAAAAAAGAAAAAACGCAAACAGTCGAACGTTATGCTTACCGTCGGCGTCGTTGTGTTCGTCATTATCGCCGCAATGCTTATCCGTATTCCGATAATGGGATGCATAAACGATATCCTTGCCATCAATGCAGATACAACACAGATACGTGTTGTTATTACCGACAACATGGATGTTGACGATGTTATAAATATTCTCGGCAAGAAAAAACTCATAAACAGTACAGGCTTTTGTAAACTTGCCGCAAGGTTCCTCAGCTACGATAAAAAAAGCGATAATACGTTAAGAGAATATCACGCAGGTGAATATAATTTGAGTTCGAGCATGGGACTTGAGGGAATGCTTAACGAGATACTCGCTGCGGGTTCCACCGATTCAACCGTTAAGCTTACGTTCCCCGAAGGTTATACCGTAAGTCAGATAGCAGCAAAGCTGTCGTCAAACGGTGTTTGTTCGACTGCGGAATTTTACGCGGCTATGAACGATCGGGAACTGCTCAAGGAATACGATTTCCTTTCCGACATAACCGACGATAGCTTGAGATATAAGCTTCTTGAGGGATATATGTACCCCGATACGTACGAGTTTTATATCGACGAAACCCCGAAGAGTGTTGTTAAGCGTTTTCTTGACAACTTCCAAAGCAAGTGGGACGATATGTTCGCGGAAAAGGCAAAAAAGAGCAATTATTCCATTGACGAAATTCTTACCGTAGCGTCCATACTTGAACGTGAGGCTGAAAACAGTGAACAGATGCCCGCCATCGCTTCCGTAATCTATAACCGTCTCGGCTCGTCCTCATTCCCCTATATTAACTGTGATTCCACGGCAAAATATATAAATGCCTATGAGGAGGAACTCACGGCAAAGGGAACATATGCGAATTATCTTAAAGTGTATGATACCTATCAGAAGACCGGTCTGCCGATAGGCCCCATTTGCAACCCCGGCAAGCAGGCAATCAATGCCGCATTGTCGCCCGATTCTACGAATTATTATTATTTCCTGCACGACAATGACGGCAAGCTGTATCTTGCCTCTACTCAGAGTGAGCACGACCGCAATAAGCAGACGGCGGGAATCGAGAATTAAGAGATTGTTTACAGATTATCTTTATTTGTATGCAAAGTATTCTGTATATTTTTGTATGTATGAAATATTGCTCAGGAAAGGACAAAAAATATGAAAGTTTTTATGATAGGCGGCACCGGACTTCTCGGCTCGGCAGCTGCGCAGCTGTTTATTGACAAGGGTCATTCCGTTAAATCCATGGCACTCCCGCCGCTTCCTCAGGGCGCACCCATTCCGAAAGAAATGGAAATCATTTGGGGAAATTATATCGAAAAGACCGACGAGGAGCTTCTTGCCCTTATGTCGGATTGCGATACGTTTGTTTTTGCGGCAGGCGTCGACGAGAGAATCGAATTTCCCGCACCTGTGTACGAGGCTTACAGAAAGTACAACATCGAACCCGTCCGCCGCTTTCTTACACTTGCAAAAAAGTGCGGTATTAAAAATTGCGTGATTCTCGGTTCATATTTCTCGTATTTTGCAAAGACTTTGCCCGAAATGAAGCTTACTGAATGGCACCCCTACATCAGAAGCCGCATCGAACAGGAGGAGGTCGCGCTGAGCTTTGCGGACGGAGACATGAACGTTGCAATTCTCGAATTGCCTTATATCTTCGGCACTCAGCCCGGCAGAAAGCCTGTTTGGGTCATTCTTATAGAGCAGATAACCAACATGGACAAGAGCGGTCATGTTACAATGTATCCCAAGGGCGGCACAACCATGGTAACCGTCCGTCAGGTGGCGCAGTCCATTGTAGGCGCAGCCGAGAAGAACAAGGGCGGCAATGCGTATCCGATCGGTTACTATAATCTTACGTGGGACGATTTTCTTAAAATTGTCCATGAAGCCATGGGGACACCCAACAGAAAGATTATCCACATTGCAAAGTGGATGTTCCGCCTTTTCGGCCACACAATGATGAAAAAGTACGCGGCAAACAATGTCGAACCCGGTATCAATGCGGTCGAGCTTGCGGAGATTATGTGCATGAATACGTTTATCGACAAAAAGTGGGCGGTTTCGCTCGGTGTTACCGAGGATGACATAAAGAGCGCGATTTTCGATTCCGTCAAGCTTTCCGTTGATGCCTTTACCGGAGCGCAGCAGCTTGTTGAGATGAAGGGCGAATAATTTGTTTGACAAGTAAACAAAGTAAGTGTAAAATTGTGAGGAACAGCTTTAACGGGTTGTTCCTCATTTATTTTTTGTTCGGAGAAAAATATGGTTGATAATTCTTTCACCTGTCCCGTTGCAAAAAAGTGCGGCGGTTGTCAGCTTACAAATATGTCATATGAACAGCAGCTTTCGTTCAAACAGGCAAAAGTCATAAAGCTGCTGGGACGTTTTTGCCGTGTCGATGAGATAATCGGCATGCGTGACCCATATCACTACAGGAACAAGGTACAGGCAGCCTTCGGTGTTACGCGCGCAGGCGGGGTGATTTCGGGTGTGTACCAGTCCGGTACGCACAAAATAGTGAAAACGGATTCGTGCCTTACGGAAGACAAAACAGCCGATGAAATAATTGTTTTTATCCGCTCGCTGGTAAATTCGTTTAAGCTCTCTGTTTATAATGAAAACACGGGCAGAGGTTTTTTGCGGCATGTGCTTGTCAAGCGTGCGTTCGGCACCGGAGAAATTATGGTCGTGCTTGTCACGGGCAGGGAACCGTTTAAGTCAAAAAACAGTTTTGTAAAGGTACTGCTCAATCGTTTTCCCGCGATTAAGACAGTCGTGCAAAGCGTGAACGACAGATTTACGAGTCTTGTTCTCGGCGATACCGAAACCGTTCTTTACGGAAACGGGTACATAACGGATGTGCTTATGGGCAAAAGGTTCAGAATATCCGCAAGGTCGTTTTATCAGATAAATTATGCGGGTACCGAAATTCTTTACGGGAAAGCGCTTGAGTTTGCGGGACTTACGGGAAATGAGACTGTCATGGACGCATATTCGGGCGTCGGTACTATAGGTATTCTTGCCTCCGACAGGGCAGGAGAGGTGATATCCGTTGAAATGAACCGCGATGCCGTGCGCGATGCAAAGGTAAATGCGAAGCTTAACGGAGTCGGAAACATAAGTTTTTACTGTGCCGATGCAGCCGAATTCCTGCATGAGATGACCGAAAACGGTGAAAAGATTGACGTTGTAATAATGGACCCGCCGCGCGCGGGCAGTACACCCGTGTTTTTGCAGAGCGTTGCCGATTCCGCTGCACGGAAAATCGTTTATGTTTCCTGCAACCCCGAGACCCTTGCGCGTGATGTCGGTTTTTTGACCCGACGCGGCTATAAGGTTCAAAAAATCCAACCCGTCGACATGTTCCCGCACACGGCACATGTGGAGACGGTTGTCCTTCTTTCCAAGGGAGAAATCGACTCGAAAAAGGTGCGTGTGG
>CAVFAD010000067.1:0-8365 GCA_963620305.1 Bacteroidaceae bacterium
TTTGCCTTGCCTGATATGAATCGGCTCAGGCAAAACTGCTTTGCACCCGACAGCAGTTAATTTTCGAGCAATTTTCGTTTTTTGAGGCGAAGGCTTGCTGACGCCAGTCAAGACGAAAAGGGCGAAAAGTGCCGAAAAGGGACACTGACGGGCGGCATGGGTTCGACTCCCGTCTGCTTAAGCAAAACACATCAAAAATGACTTTGACGGCAACGCGGCGAAACCAAAACAGGAGTTGTTCTGCGATGAAAGAAGAAGAAAAAATACTGGCAGGCATTTTGTTCAGCCCTGCCGCTCCCGAATTAAAGTCAATTAAGCTCAAAACACATAATCTGAACGTAGATTACAATTGTACGCACGAGGACGAAACGGCAAAGCGCGCCGCGATTCTTTCGGAAATTATAGGTGAATTCGGGGAAGGCGGGTTTATTCAGGGACCGATTGCTTTCCATTACGGGAAACATACGAAAATAGGCAGGAACTTTTTCGGAAATTTCAATCTTACCGTTCAGGATGATGCGGAGGTTACTATAGGTGACAACTGTAATTTCGGTCCCAATGTAACTATTGTGACACCCGTACACCCTATGCTTGCGGACGAGCGGCGGGAGATGCTGACGGCAGACGGAGAGAAAAAGCATCTTTGTTATGCAAAACCCGTGCGCATCGGCAATGACTGTTGGTTCGGTGCTTCGGTTACGGTCTGTCCCGGCGTAACGGTAGGGGATAACTGTGTGATAGGAGCGGGGAGTGTTGTGACGAGAGATATCCCCGCAAACAGCTTTGCCGCAGGTGTGCCTTGCCGAGTAATCAGAGAAATTACGCAAGCGGACAGCATGAAATATAAAACCGACATTATTGCGGATAACGCGGTAATTGAGCCTGAAAAATAAGAATTTGACTGTGAAAACGGAGGAACGGAAATGTATAACGGAATCAGCGATTGGGACAGAATGGTTGCGGGCAAACTTTACAATTCCTCAAGCAAGGACATTTTCAGACAGCATGCAAACGGAATGGTAAGGTGTGACAGATTCAACAAAATCGCCGTTTGGAGATTCAAAACAAAACAGCGTGCGCTCGAACGGCTGATACCGTCCGCGAAGGGAAATGACCTTTTCGTGTTTGCGCCGTTTTATTGCGAATACGGCGTGAATATTCATGTCGGCAAAGGCTGTTTTGTAAATTACAACTGCACCTTTCTTGACGTCGCGCCGATTACTTTCGGAAACGGCGTATGGGTTGGCGCAAACGTAACGTTTGCCACTCCGAATCACCCGTTTATTGCAGAGGAACGCCTGCCTGCCGATTACCCCGACGGACATCACGACCTTGAATACGCGTCGCCGATAACCGTAAAAGACGGCTGTTGGATTTGTTCCGGTGTAACGATTTGCGGCGGCGTAACAATAGGTGAAAACAGCATCGTAGCGGCGGGTGCGGTTGTTACCGGTGATATCCCGCCGAACAGCATTGCTGTCGGTGTACCCGCAAGAGTAATTCGTAAAATCGACGAAGACGACAGAATAAATGTGTGGGAAGTATATCAAAAAAATGATTTTCCCGTTTCTGTAAGAAAAAGAGGCTGACAGTTAACGGACATTGCAAATTCCATTTTCGTCGGTAAAAGAAACCGAAGAACACGTGAATGCGGAAGAAGATACCGATTGATTGTTTTTTTTCGCAATATGCCGACATAAAATCGACGCAGCTCTGTAATCGGCGGAAGATAATCCGAAGACTTTCGCTGCGCACTTGTCCTCAAACGGCAAGCCTTCGATTGCAGCGGAATAAAAGGTTTTTTTATCGACAAGTTCGGGACACGAAGTTTTCCTGCACTGCGGGGACTTTCGTGTTCCTTTTTTTGCGAATGTAAACGTTGCGTGCACCGATACTTTAAAAAAGGCGCGATTGACAAATATTCAGTTGTTCCGCTGACCTTCGGCAGCAGTTTTCCGCTTTGAGGCTTGAATACGGCTTCGTACAAAAAAAGCCTCCGATAAGATAATCGATGCTTTCCCTGCAGCTGCCTTGCAGCGTTAAAAAAGCGGAAAAGCAGCGTTCGGATTCTCCGTCCGAAAAGAAAACCGCAATTGAGGTACGTTCATATCCCAATTGCGGTTTTTTCGGCACGTTTTACGGTGTCATTTCTCAAAGAGATTTTTTCACTGCGTTCAGTATCAGTGTCCGTTCGCCCATATCCTGTGCGCGGACTGTTATTTTTATTTTTCCGGAGGTGCCCACGGTGCGAATCCAAAAAGCTCTGTCGCCGCCGATAAGCGAGAATTTGTCGGGGCCGATGATTTTTGCCGCGCCGTCGACTTTGACCTCAACTGCATTGTTTGCATACGGCACACGGTTGCCGTTTTGGTCGAGCGCAAGGATTTCAACGCGCATTACGTCATATGTTGCGTTTTCGACAAGCGTATCACCGTCGGCTTTAACACCGAGCGACAGTCCGTTGACGGCGGTGCGGGTAATTGATTTGACAAGCTTGCCGTCCTTATATCCGTCATAACGGTAAGTAACCTGCTCGTTGCCCCAGTTCGCGAAATACTTTGTGACAATGTCGTATATCTGCGAAAATTTCATTTTGCCGTGCAGATACGCAAAGGCAAGCTCGGCGTAATGCTGCGGCGGCATGATATAGCCGTACTGCGTTGCGGCAACGAGAGCTTTTTTGAGCGCGGCTGCCGTCACTTCATCAAGACCGTCATCGGTCACAAGCGAATCTCCGATATAGTCGACGGGCGATATCGGCGGATGAGGTAAATTCGGAAAATTCTTAAAGTCCGGATATGCCGTAGAGGTATGCTTGCCGTTTTTGAACACTTCGACATAGTCGCAGTTGGTGAAAATGTATGTTTTTCCGATAATCGCGCCCGGATATTCGCCGACATCCATCGCGGACGAATGCTCCATAACGGGGAAATTGTCCTGCTGCGATGCATACACGGCAGCCGCAAGCTTCGGAACACGGAACATGTCCGTTACTCCGTGGTAGCATATTCTGTCGCCGCTGCCGAAGTCCTTGTGCGTGTTGTAGTCCGCCATGCACCACCCGACAGCTCCGCTTATCCTTTTTGAACCGAACGCGGCATTTTGGACACGCGTGTGACGCAGAGCATGTTCGCGCCGTATTTCTTCACGATCGAAGCTCTTTGTCGGGTACATGTGTCCGTTGTGTTCCGTAACGAGATACGGCGGCTTAATGCCGCACACGATAAACGACGGCAGAAGATTTATGAATGAACCCGAGTGTGAAAAATCGTTATATGTGTAAACATCCTCAAGCAGATGACTGCGCGGGAAATTTCTCACACCGCCCGTCTGACGCGTGGGGTCGAGCGCATGCGCCGCCGCGTTTGTCTTTGCATAAAACTCGTCGCAGTCGCAGCCCTCGTTCACTCTTACTCCCCACAAAACTATGCTCGGATGACTGCGGTCGCGCTTTACCATTGCCTTTACGTTTTCAAGGCAGACGTCGCGCCACTCACCCTCGCCGAGGTACTGCCAGCTCGGCATTTCGGTAAATACGAGCAGACCTATCTCGTCGCAACGGTCGATGAAGTGTACGGAATCGGGATAATGTGCAGTGCGCACAAAATTGCAGCCGAGACGGTATTTGAGCAGGTCGGCATCCGCCTTTTGCGCAGATGCGGGCATCGCATTGCCGACGTACGGATAGCTTTGGTGGCGGTTGAGTCCGACAAGTTTTATTTTTCTGCCGTTGAGCATGAACCCCGTACGTGTAAAGCGTGCGTCCCTGAAGCCGAATCGGCGTGTGAAAACGTCCGAACCGTATGTTACTTTCAAAGTGTACAGCTTCGGACTGTCGATATCCCAAAGCTCAGCGTTCGGAATTTTCATACGCGCTCTTATGACTTTGCCGTCAAAGTCGGCGGTTCTCTTTTTTAAGCACATGTCGCCGTCAAAAACTTCGACTGTGTAGCAGCCTTTTGCCGATTCGCTGAACGTAATATCCGCTTCGACGGTTTTTTCGTCTTCAAGTGCGTTCGGAGTTTTGACAAAAACGTCCTCTATGTACGTATTTTCGGTAATTTCGAGAGAAACCTCTCTGTAAATTCCGCCGTAGCAAAGGTAGTCGACCATGTTGCCGAAAGGCGGCATATCGCTGCGTTCCGTCGAATCAAGCATTACGGCAAGCGTATTTACGCTCTTGTTGCAAAGTTCGGTAATCTCAAGACGGAACGGTGTATAGCCGTCCTTGTGTTCTCCTGCGTATTTACCGTTGACGTAAACAACGGCATAATTTGCCGCGCCTGCGAAATTGACAAAAATACGTCTGCCGTCTGCAAATGCCTCTGCAGGGAGCCTGAACCGTTTGCGGTAGCAGCTCACAAACTGATAGCTTTTTTCGTCGAAATAGTTATACGGCAGTTCCTTTACGGTATGCGGAATATCCACAGATTCAAATGCAGAATCGTCATACGATGTCTTGAGCATATCCTCGGCGAAGCGTTCCGAAAATTTCCAATCGAAATTCAAATCAATAAACTTTCGCATTTTAAGCCTCTCTCCCTTGATTTTGCGTCCGTTGCGAACGGCTGTTCCGTATCTGATTTTACCATATCCGCGCGCACTTCGCAACAGCATTTTTGCCGCTTTGTTTCTGCAAATTCAGTGCAAATGAAAAAAGTGAGCTTATGCACCGCACGGTGTTTTTCGCTCACTTTGTTTAACCCGCTTTGCGGTCGCTTTTTTGTTTTTCGCACGGGTACTTTCCGGCATCGGATTGCGATATGCCGTTTTTTTTTGCCGCAGCGGTCTTTACTGCGGCAAAATTATGCGTTTAATAATGTGCAGCACTGCATTCGCAGAACTTGTTTATTCCGAATATCTTCCAGAAGAAGCGTGCGATTTTATAGAAGAATGCCAATATGCCTTTCCTGTGGCAGATGTGCTTGCACTCGCCCTTATTTGACGTATCGCCCGAATCCGCTGTCGTGGGTTCAACTACGGGTTCGGTCGAAGGCTCTGTTGTCGGCTCGGTGGGAGACGCGGGGTCGGTCGTGGGTTCTGTTGCAGAGTCGGTGTCAGGCTCTTCGGGGTCGGTGTCCGCGACAGCCTTAAAACCGATTCCGTGTTTCGCGGCGTATGTCTCGGCATACGAACCCTCTTTGGCAAATATCACCAAATTCTCGGAGCAGTCCTCAAATGCGTTATCGGAGATACGTGTGACGCTGTCGGGAATTGTTACACACGTGAGATTTTCATTGTAGGCAAAAGCATAATCACCGATGCTTGTGACGCTGTCGGGAATTGTTACGTCCGTAAGACTTGCGCAGCATGCCAACACGCCCTCGCCGATACTCGTGACACTGTTGGGAATCGTTATGCTTGTGAAGCTCTCGCAATAGGTAAACGCAAAATCGCCGATTCTTGTAACGCTGTCGGGAATCGTTATATTTGAAAGTTTTTCACAGGCCAAAAACGCTTCGTCACCGATGCTTGTGACACCGTTTCCTATTGTTATGTCCGTCATATTTTCGCAATAGTGAAATGCAGAGTTGCCTATGCTTGTAACGCTGTCAGGTATCGCAACGCCCGTAAGATTTTTGCAATCCGAAAAAGCGGAATCACCGATATGCGTAACGCCGTTCGGAATCGTTATCCCCGTAAGTTCGCCGTTCTCGGCGAACGCGCCCGCGAGTATTCTTGTTCCGGGTTTAACGGAATATTCACCGGTGAATTCTTTGTTAATTGCGACAAGGCAATTATCGACGTACAATCCGTCGCCTTCCCATTTGCTCTCATCATTATACAGTGCGGTAGCATCAAAACCGGTCATGTCAAGCATTACGACGCTTTCCGGAATATTTATGTCGGCAAGGCTTTCGCAGCCGTAAAATGCACCTTCGCAGATGCTTATAACTCCGTCGGGAATCGTTACCCCCGTAAGCTCCGAGCAATAGTAAAATGCACCCTTTGCGATTACTGTTGTTCCGTCTTTTACGGCACAATTGCCGGAAAGACTCCTATCAACCGCGATAAGACAACCGTCGACATACAACGCGCCGTTATCCCAATTGTCTGCATTCTTGTACAGGGCGGTACCGTCAACAACATCGTAACCGATGTTTGTTACGCCGCCTGGAATCGTTATGTCCGCAAGAGAGGTGCAGCCGTTGAATGCATAGTCGCCTATAATTGTGACACCGTCGGGGATATTTATGTCGGTAAGGCTGCTGCAGCCGTAGAACGCATAACCGCCGATGTCTGTGACGCTGTCGGGAACCGTTATGCTTGTGAGACTTGTGCAGTTGCGGAAGAGCATTGCGGCGATACTTTTAACACCGTCGGGAATATTTATATCGGTAAGACCGCTGCAGCCTGCAAAAGCATAATTGCCGATGCTCGTTACACTGTCGGGAATTTTTACGCTCACAAGGCAGCTGCAGCCTGCAAAAGCATAATCGCCGATGCTTGTGACATCGTCCGGAATCGCAATATTTTCAACAAGCTCTCCGTTAAAATACAATTCTGCGCCGTTAGAGCAGGGATTTGAATCAACGCCTGAAAAATTTATTTTCAACCATGAATCCAAATCCGACAAATAATCCACCTTTTTGAGATTGGTGCACCCCCCAAACGCATAAGCGTCGATTTTTGCAACGCTGCCGGGAATCTCTACACTTGCAAGAGCGGTGCATTTGCCGAATGCCTGATATCCGATGTCTTTAACGCCTTTACCTATTTTAACACTCGTAATATCGGCGCAGTTGTAAAACGCATTTTTGCCGATGCTTGTGACGCTGTCAGGAATTACAACATCAACCTGTTTCGAAGTGGGACATACCAACACAGTTGTTTTTGACGAATCCTCATACACAATTTCGTCTTCGATATAACCGTTTACGGCTCTCGCGCCCCACGGCGAACCGTCCGCCGTTCCGGTGTACGCGACATTTGCGACACCGTAAAACGCATACCAGCCGATGTTTGTTACACTGTCCGGCACCGTTACGGTCGTGAAACCGGCGCGATTATAAAATACTTCACCCGCAATCAATTTTGTTCCGGACTTAACGGAATATTCACCGGAGGCATCTCCATTGAAAGCGACAAGACAGTTATCGATATATAATGCTCCGTTTTCCCAATTGTTCTCATCATTGTACAGTGCCGTTTTTGAAAATGCACCGCTGCTGATATTTGAGACACTGTTCGGTATGTTTATGCTTGTAAGAGCGGTACAATCGGAAAACGCAAGACTGCCGATGCTCGTGAGTCCGTCGGGAAGAGTTATCTCCGTAAGACCGGTGCAGTAGGCAAACGCATCATAGCCGATACTTGTAACGCTGTTCGGAATAGTTACGCTCGTGAGAGCACCGCAGCCGTAAAATACATATTCGCCGATGCTTGTAACACCATCGGAAATAATGACCGATTTTACGGTTTTGCCCTTCCACGGCGAAGGGTTGCGCCAAGAAAAATCCGTCATTGCACCCGTGCCGCCTATCGTGAGCAGACCGTCGCTGTCGAGTGACCACGTAACGTTTTCTCCGCAGCTGCCGCCTTCTGCCGCATCGGCGGCATAGCCCCTAACGGCAAGCGGAACGTTCAAAACACCTAACGTTCCCGCATTGAGCGCGGCGGCGGAACCCGTTGCCGTGCAAGCAGCAAGAGCAACGCAAAGAACCTTTTTCGCAAGTAAGTTCATGATTTGTTTCCTGCCTTTCTTGTTTCGATTACAAAACACAATCTTCGAAAAAAGCTGACGGTTCGGTCTTATCGGCATGCGAATTTGCGTACCCGAGGCAGCTGAGCGGCTGTTCGCCGAGACTGCCGCACAGCCGTTTTTTGTCAGCTTCTTTCTTGTTCCATGTTTTGTATTTTAGTATTATCCGCTTATTTTGTCAATGTCAACGCCGAAAAAAAACAGCTTTAATTTCCGTCGGCAGCAAACGATTGCAAATAGCGTATTCCGCAGTTGTTTTTCGGACAATAAACCGCAACGGAAAGCTTGTTTGAAACAGTGCTGCCGATTACGGCTTTTCAAATAACAAAACACGGACACCTCCGTTTCGGCGGAGAAATCCGTGTTCCTGTCAAAAAATTGTTTTATTCGGCTGCGGTAGTCGATTCGGATTCCGACGGCGACGCGGTGGTGGTAACATTGGGAAGTTCAATTCCGAGGAAAGATGCAAAAACGGATAAAATTCTGTTCATCAGATTGATGACATAAGAGAGATACGGCATGGCAGTGTGAAGCAGTTCAAGTTTTTCAAGCATGATATCACCTTTTTTCTGTAGATTTTTATTGCATTTCTCCGACAGCGGGACTGTACTATGTTTATATAATATCATATCTCGGAAAAAATGCAAGTAAAAAATATTTGCT
>CAVFAD010000068.1:0-7853 GCA_963620305.1 Bacteroidaceae bacterium
AAAAGGGCGAAAAGTGCCGAAAAGGGACGCTGACGGGCGGCATGGGTTCAACTCCCGTCAGCTTATGTAATTGTCCGTCCGCCGACTAAAAAACAGTTAAAATCAGGACTTAAATATGCTTAAAATCATTTTTGAAAAATGAACAATTTTTCCCGCCGCGATTTTTTTATCATTGTCTGTTTTGACTATTGCCAATTTTTTAAATGTATGGTATTATGTTGCAAGCGACGGATTTTATGTCGTATGCGACGTATTCTAAAAAGGAGGTCTTGCTTTGTGAACGCAACAAGCCATTTGGGTCCTCTTTTCAAAACGGTCGGCAACACGGTCGATAATATTATATCGCGGCAGGTGCAAACATCGGGACTGACGTCCGCGCAGATGTTCATTCTTCACTATCTCTCCCGACAAACGCAGGAAGAGATATATCAAAAGGACGTTGAGGACGCGCTCGAGCTGTGCCATGCCACCGTTGCGGGCATCATATCACGCCTTGAGAGCAAGGATTTTGTAAGGCTCGTTCCGAGTGAACACGACAAAAGGTGCAAGCAGCTTATCATAACAGAAAAAGCCAGAAAACTGGATGCCGAAACGGAGCGTATAATAGACGAAACGGAGCAAAGACTGCTGACGGGATTTACGGACGCGGAAACCGAACAGCTGCAAAACTATCTGAACAGAATTTTGTTTAACCTCGGCATAGAAATGCCGAAAAAACCTATTTTAAAGGAGGACGCACAATGATAAAAAAACTTGCGGGAAGTGTGCGCGAATACAAAAAGGCGACTGTAGCGACACCTTTTCTGATGGTGGGCGAGGTCAGCTGCGAATGCATAATACCGCTTATAACCGCAAAGCTCATTGACACGATAAACGCGGGCAGTGAGATAAAGGACATCGTAAAATACGGCATCATGCTCGTTTTAATGGCATGTGTTTCGCTGTTTTTCGGTGCGATGGCGGGAAAAACATGCGCCGTGGCTTCGGCGGGATTCGCAAAAAATCTCAGGCAGGATTTATTTTACTCGATTCAGAACTTTTCATTCTCGAACATCGACAAATTCAGCACCTCGAGCCTTGTCACGCGTCTGACAACGGACGTAATGAACGTACAGAACGCTTTCATGATGCTGATAAGAACGGCGGTAAGAGCTCCGTTGATGCTTATTTTTGCAACTGTCATGTCGGCAGTGCTCGGCAAGCAGCTCGCTTGGGTATTCGCCGGACTCGTTCCCTTTTTGGCTTTCGGACTTATTCTCATTTCAAAGGTGGCAATGCCGAAGTTCAAAGCCGTTTTCAAAAAATACGACAATCTTAATTCTTCGGTACAGGAAAACATCAAGGGCATGCGCGTTGTCAAGAGCTTCGTAAGAGAGGATTATGAAGAAAAGAAATTCGGCAAGGCGTCGGACGAACTTAAAAAAGACTTTACGTTCGTGGAACGCGTTATCGCACTTTCCTCTCCCCTTATGCAGGTGGCAATGTACGGCTCGATGCTGTTCATTTCATTCTTCTGCGCAAAAATAGTCATAAGCTCCGTGGGAACGGTGCTTGACGTCGGCACACTTTCGAGCATGATAACGTATTCGATGCAGGTGCTTATGTCGCTGATGATGCTTACAATGATACTTGTAATGCTGACAATGGCTGCGGCATCGGCAAAGCGTATCGAAGAAGTGCTTGACGAAGTAAGCGACATTACAAATCCCGAAAATCCCGTAATGCAGGTAAAAAACGGCGACGTTGATTTTAACAACGTTTCTTTCAAATATTCCGCGGGCGCGGAAAGAGATTCGCTCTCGAATATCAATCTTCACATAAAAGCGGGACAGACCGTCGGCATCATCGGCGGCACCGGTTCGGGCAAATCGAGCCTTATCCAGCTCATCTCGCGTCTGTATGACGCAACCGAAGGCACCGTCACGGTGGGTGATGTCGACGTTAAAAAGTACGATATCAGGACGCTGCGCGACGCGGTGTCGGTCGTTCTGCAAAAGAACGTTCTGTTTTCGGGTACAATAAAAGAAAACCTGCGCTGGGGCGACCCCGACGCAACCGATGAGGAAATCGAACGCATATGCAAACTCAGTCAGGCTGCCGAGTTCATCGAGCGGTTTCCCGAAAAGTATGACACCTACATTGAACAGGGCGGCACGAACGTTTCGGGCGGTCAGAAGCAGCGTCTGTGCATAGCGCGCGCACTGCTGAAAAAGCCGCAGGTGCTTATTCTCGACGACTCCACCTCAGCCGTCGACACGCACACCGACGCGCTCATACGCAAGGCCTTCAAGGAAGAAATCCCCGACACAACGAAAATCATTATTGCGCAGCGCATTTCGTCCGTTCAGGATGCGGATATGATAGTCGTAATGAACGACGGCTCGATTGAGGCGCAGGGCACACACGACGAACTTCTCAAGACATGCGAAATCTACAAAGAAGTGTATTATTCTCAGAATAAGGCGGGTGACGACGATGAATAAAACCGAAAGAGCACCGGCAAAGGGCATGCCCGCAATGGGCGGCAAGGGACCTATGGGACGCGGCGGCGCACCCCACAGCAAAGCGAAACTTGACCCCAAATCACTCGGCAGACTCGTAAAGCTGCTTGTGCACGACCACCCCGTAATGGTTCTGCTTATTATCGTCTGCATGGCACTGAACGCGATAATCGGAGTTATGCCGGCGGTATATATAAAAACGATAACCTCATACATTGTCGAAGGACTCGCGCTTGCAAAGAAAGTCGGCGGCGCGGCGGCATGGGCGGAATATTCGCCCCTCGTGGGCAAAAGCCTTTTGGTAATGACGCTGCTGTTCATCGCAGGCATAATCTGCGGAACGGCTAAAGAGCAAATCGGCGCGGTACTCACGCAGAGCTTCCTCGATGACATGAGAAAGCGCATGTTCAACAAAATGGAAGAACTGCCGATAAAGTTCTTTGATACGAACACGCACGGCGATATCATGAGCCTTTACACGAACGATATCGACACGCTCCGTCAGCTTGTTTCGCAGGGACTGCCGAGTATTTTCTCGGCGATAGTGACACTCATTTTCCTTATCGCGGTAATGCTCTACTACAGCGTTTCGCTTATGGTTGTCGTGGTGCTCGGAGTTATCGCAATGTCAAAGGTAACAAAGAAAATAGGCGGCAACTCCGCTAAATTCTTCATGCGCCAGCAGGAAAGCGTCGGCAAGGTTGAAGGCTTCGTCGAAGAAATGATGAACGGACAGAAGGTCATTAAGGTTTTCTGTCACGAGGACGCGGTAAAACACGATTTTGACGAGGTTAACACTGAACTGTACAAAAACTCCGAAGCCGCAAACACCTTCGGCAATGTTTTCGGTCCCGTCATGAACAACATCGGCAATATCCTTTACGTGCTTGTCGCATTTGTCGGCGGCGTACTGATAACCCTCGGCGACACCGTGCCGAACATCTCAATCGAAAACATCGTAACGCAAGGCTCGATAACAGCGGTGCTGTCCGTTTCGGTTGTCGCATCGTTCCTCGGAATGTGCAAACAGTTCACGGGACAGGTTAATCAGGCTTCGCAGCAGATAAACTCGGTCGCAATGGCAATGGCAGGCGCACAGCGTGTGTTTGACCTTATCGACCAGACACCGGAAACGGATGACGGATATGTTACACTCGTAAACTGCCGCACCGATGCGGACGGCAATATTATCGAATGTGCCGAGCACACGGGCATGTGGGCATGGAAACACCCCCATTCGGCGGACAACTCCGTGTCGTACACTCCCCTTAAGGGCGACGTTGTATTTGACGATGTTGACTTTGAATACGAACCCGGCAAACCTGTTTTGCACAACATTTCGCTCTATGCAAAACCCGGTCAGAAAGTCGCATTCGTAGGCGCGACGGGCGCGGGTAAAACGACAATAACGAACCTCATCAACAGATTTTACGACATTGCCGACGGTAAGATAAGATACGACGGCATCAACATAAACAAAATCAAAAAAGACGATTTGCGTCACTCTCTCGGCATCGTTTTGCAGGACACAAACCTCTTCACAGGCACGGTAATGGACAACATCCGCTACGGCAAGCTTGACGCGACGGACGAGGAATGCATAAAAGCCGCAAAACTCGCGAACGCGCACGATTTCATAACGCGTCTTCCCGACGGATACAACACCATGCTCACATCGAACGGCGCAAACCTCTCACAGGGACAGCGTCAGCTTATCTCCATTGCCCGTGCGGCAGTGGCTGACCCGCCCGTAATGATACTTGATGAAGCCACTTCTTCAATCGACACGCGTACGGAGCTTCTTGTCCAGCGCGGCATGGACGCTCTCATGAAAGGCAGAACCGTTTTTGTCATAGCGCACCGCCTTTCAACCGTAAGAAATTCCGATGCCATCATGGTGCTCGACCACGGACGCATCATAGAGCGCGGAAGTCACGACGAGCTTATCGAGAAACGCGGAACGTACTACAAGCTTTACACGGGCGCGTTTGAGCTTGAATGATTTTTCAAAGTGACGGCAACGAATACCGACGCGCAGATAATGTACCCTGCACAGTGCAGCTCGGAAACGGACTGCACTGTTTTTTTGTAATGCATATCAAAAAAAGCAGGCTTCGCGCCTGCTCAAAAGATATAAAAACCTAACGTCTTCCCCGCTGCCCGGTCTGCGCCTGTCCGTTTTTTTTGAAATCAAAATATGCTTTGTTCACCGACATTCCGTGCAGACACCTTCAAAAATCAGTCGGTGACGAATGATGTCAAAGCCTGCCTGCTGCATGATTTCTTCGTCGAGATACTCTTTGTACGGATAGGGCGCGTCTATGACCTTTTTGCACTTTACGCAGAACATATGGTAATGCAGGTCGGTGCGCAAATCGTAGCGGTCGGCACCGGGGACACGGACGTGACATATAACGCCGTCCTCGGACAGGCAGTTAAGGTTTCGGTACACCGTCCCGTGGCTTATCTTCGGGTCTGCCGTGTGAACATCTTCATATATCTGCTCTGCCGTCGGGTGGTCGCACCTTGACTGTACCGCCTGCAGCACAAGTCTGCGCTGCTTTGTGTCTCTCCTTGAAATCATCGCTGTCATCTCCGTTATAATGTCCGCCCTGTCCGTGTGAGCAAGGCGGACGTTTTTGATTGTTCCCGTTACGGCTTGCGGTATCCGCACTTCGGACAAACTCCGTTTTCATTCAGTGCAATGCCGCACAGCGGACAGCGGTCTACCTCAAGATCGGAGGGGAATTCCTCTGAGGCTGTATTGTCTCCGCTGACAAATGTCAGCTTGACAATGTTCAGCCTGTCTTTCAGAAGGTCATAGACTATTTTGATCATTCCCTCAACGGTCATGGTCTCCTTTGTAACTACCAGTCGGCAGTCGGGATAGGCAACGGCAAGCTCCGTCGCGAAAGCGGGACCCTTCATGCTGTTGTTGGGGTGGCCGTCCCTGATGCCCTGCTTTTCGTATACGCCGAGGATTGCCGGAAGCAGCGGGTCGTCGCGGCGCAGGATCAGTGCATGGTCAAAGTTTTTAAGCACATCCCATGCAATCTTTTGAATTTCGTTACAGGGGAATACCATGTTCACGCCCTCGTTGACGGAACCCTCCACCTCAACGGTGAGAATTCCGGTGTGACCGTGAAGGTACTGTGCTTCGCCCCTGAAGCCGTAGAAACGGTGTGCATACTGCAGATTCAGTTTGGTTATGCTTCGCATGGTCGATTCTCCTTTATCTGTATATTTGCGGGATTACGCGCCCGTATTCGCTTAAATTATGCCTTCCACAGACCGTGGAGATTGCAGTAGGCATAGACAGCCTCCGCTTCATCTCCCTCACAAAGAGCAAAGCAAGCCTCGGGACTTTCGCCCGGACACAGCTCTTTGCGCTGATTTCCCTGCTTTGTTTGGACTGAAATCCACTCGATACAGTGCTCGGTCAGCATGGGGTGCTCTGCCGCACCCACCTTGACGTGAACGGTATTCCCCTCCACGGTGTAAACCGGGACGTGCTTCTCGTGTGACGCATCGACCGTACCGGGGACAAGCTCTGTCATTTTCTCTCCGCAGCAGACAACGGGAACGCCGGAATTTTTGACAAAGGCTATGATATTTCCGCAGTGACTGCATCTGTAAAACAGCTGTTTCATGGTTATTCTCCTTTATATCGATATCGGTTCAAAAACTTCGGCTCCGTGCTTGCAGACAGGGCAGACGAAGTCCTTCGGGAGAGCTTCCCCCTCGTATACGTGTCCGCATATTCCGCAAACAAAGCCTTTCTTTTTTTGCGGCTGCATCTTCGGCTTGATGTTCCTCTGATAGTACGAATAGGTTACGGTCTCCGCATCGGACAGCAGCCGTCCCTCGGTGGGTGTGCACAAAAACAGAATATGCGAACCGAGATCCGTTTCCCTTTCGACAGCAAGCGAAATAAATCCTTTTCGGTGCTTCGGCAGAACTATAAGTCCGTTGTCGCTTCTGTCGGGAGTGCAGTCGGCAAACTTGTCGGCTTTCCTGCCGCTTTGATAACCGAAATGCTTAAACACCTCGAACGGTGTGTCCTCCGTAAGACTGTTGATGTTCATTATGCCTGTTTTTCGAATAATCTCACAGGTGTAATTCTGCTTACTGACACCGACTGCAATTATCGGCGGCTCGCTTGCGACCTGCATCACGGTATTGACGATACAACCGTTGTCTTTCTCGCCGTCCTTCGTCGTAAGAACATACAGACCGTAGCCAAGCTGATACAGGGATTTCGGGTCAAATACCGGTGCGCCCATATCAGTAGTTCTCCGCGTGAATCTCAAAGTAGCTCTGCGGGTGGCTGCATGTCGGGCAGACCTCCGGTGCTTTCACCCCGACAACAATATGACCGCAGTTGCGGCATTCCCATACCTTGACCTCGCTCTTTGCAAAAACCTCTGCCGTCTCGACATTTCGCAGCAAGGCGCGATAGCGTTCCTCATGATGCTTTTCCACTGCAGCGACAAGGCGGAAACGTTCGGCAAGCTCCGCAAAGCCCTCCTCCTCTGCGGTTTTCGCAAAGCCTTCATACATATCCGTCCATTCGTAGTTTTCCCCCTCGGCTGCTGCGGCAAGGTTCTGTGCCGTGTCACCGATGCCGCACAGTTCCTTGAACCAAAGCTTTGCGTGCTCTTTTTCATTGTCTGCCGTTTTTAAGAACAGGGCGGCAATCTGCTCAAAACCCTGCTTTTTGGCAACGGATGCAAAGTAGGTATATTTGTTTCGTGCCTGTGATTCGCCGGCAAAAGCCTCCAAAAGGTTCTTTTCCGTCTGTGTTCCTGCGTACTTGTTTTTTGTGTCCATGATTGTGCCCTCTTTTCCGAAAAATAGTTATTAGGAATAGTTCCTAATAACTATTATACTCACGAAGCCGCCCGCTGTCAAGAGGATAGTTAGGGTCGGAGCCGGTATCCAGAACACCGTTGGAGCGGTATTCGATTTGGCCGGTGTCACAATTAAACCATGCATAGCCTTTGATGAGTCCGATGCAATCGGCGGTGCGGCCGCCGAGCCAATGCTGACGGATAAATTCCTCGTTTTCACCGACCTGTTCCGGGAACTGCGAGATTTTTGTTGTGAGTATGGATTCGTTCAGTACCTCGCCGTATGTCCCGTATACATATCCCCATTTCTTTGCGTAAGCCTGCTTTGCCCATTCTGCAAGGTCGACATTGTTTTTTGTTTCGGGATCGACAAACTTTGAAACATTGATTGCCTTGGCTCGGATGGAATTCATTATTTTGCTGTAGTCCTCGGATTTCAGTTCCGTTCCGAATGCGGCGTTGACGGCGGCGATGAGCTGCGCATCGGTCTGTTCCTCAGTGA
>CAVFAD010000069.1:0-7444 GCA_963620305.1 Bacteroidaceae bacterium
GATCTTCGCTAACTTCTGATTAGCGCTTTTCGTTAATAGCTGCCTGTGCTGCTGCGAGGCGGGCGATCGGAACGCGGAACGGTGAGCATGAGACATAGTCAAGACCGATCGAGTTGCAGAACTCTACGGATGAGGGGTCGCCGCCGTGCTCACCGCAGATACCGCAGTGAAGCTTCGCGTTGACGGGCTTGCCGAGGTCGAGAGCCATCTTCATGAGCTTGCCTACGCCCTTCTGATCGAGCTTTGCGAACGGATCGTTCTCGAAAATCTTGGTGTCGTAGTAAGCGTTGAGGAACTTACCGGCGTCGTCACGGCTGAAGCCGAACGTCATCTGAGTAAGGTCGTTTGTGCCGAAGCAGAAGAAATCAGCCTCCGCGGCAATTTCGTCAGCCGTAAGAGCGGCTCTCGGAATTTCGATCATTGTGCCGACTTCATAGTCGAGCTTGATGCCTGCGTTTGCAATTTCCTCATCGGCGGTAGCAACGACGATGTTCTTAACGAACTTGAACTCCTTGACTTCGCCGACAAGGGGAATCATTATTTCGGGTTTTACCGTCCAGTCGGAGTGCTTCTTCTGAACGTTTATGGCTGCGCGGATGACAGCTCTGGTCTGCATCTTTGCGATTTCGGGATAGGTTACGGTAAGACGGCATCCGCGGTGTCCCATCATGGGGTTGAACTCGTGGAGCGAGGCGATAATATTCTTAATCGTTTCGACGGACTTGCCCTGTGCCTTTGCGAGAGCTTCGATGTCGGCTTCTTCTGTGGGAACGAACTCATGAAGCGGGGGATCAAGGAAACGGATCGTAACCGGCTTGCCTTCAAGTGCTTCGTAAAGCTCCTCAAAGTCGCCCTGCTGATAGGGCATAATCTTGTCGAGAGCCTTTTCTCTTTCTTCGACGGTGTCGGAGCAGATCATCTCACGGAACGCAGCGATTCTGTCAGCCTCGAAGAACATGTGCTCCGTACGGCAAAGACCGATGCCTTCCGCACCGAGCTCGGCTGCTTTCTTTGCATCTCTGGGTGTGTCGGCATTGGTGCGAACCTTCATGGTTCTGAACTCGTCCGCCCAAGCCATGATTCTGCCGAATTCACCTGCTATTGAAGCGTCAACGGTGGGGATAGCTCCGTCGTAGATGTTGCCCGTTGTGCCGTCGATGGAGATAACGTCGCCCTCACGGAAGGTCTTGCCTGCAAGAGTGAACTTCTTGTTTTCTTCGTCCATAGCGATTTCGGAGCAGCCGGAAACGCAGCATGTACCCATACCGCGGGCAACAACGGCTGCGTGAGAGGTCATACCGCCGCGAACTGTGAGAATGCCCTGAGATGCTTTCATGCCGGTAATGTCTTCGGGAGAGGTTTCAAGGCGGACAAGAACGACCTTTTCGCCCTTTTCTTTCCATGCGCAGGCATCGTCTGCGGTGAATACAACCTTACCGCAAGCAGCACCGGGAGAAGCACCGAGACCCTTGCCGAGAGGCGTTGCAGCCTTAAGAGCTTTAGCGTCGAACTGAGGATGAAGAAGTGTGTCGAGGTTTCTGGGGTCGATCATTGCGACTGCTTCTTCGGGGGTTCTCATGCCCTCGTCAACGAGGTCGCAGGCAATCTTGAGAGCAGCCTGAGCGGTTCTCTTGCCGTTACGTGTCTGGAGCATGAAGAGCTTGCCGTGTTCGACGGTGAACTCCATGTCCTGCATATCTCTGTAGTGATTTTCGAGAGTGGAGCAAACGTTCTTGAACTGCTCGAAAGCTTCGGGGAACTTCTGTTCCATTTCGCTGATGTGCATGGGTGTACGAACGCCCGCAACGACATCTTCGCCCTGAGCGTTGGTGAGGAACTCACCGAAAAGTCCCTTTGCGCCCGTGGCGGGGTCACGAGTGAACGCAACGCCCGTGCCGCAGTCGTCGCCCATGTTGCCGAATGCCATTGACTGAACGTTAACGGCAGTACCCCATGAGTAAGGGATATCGTTGTCGCGGCGGTAAACGTTTGCGCGGGGGTTGTCCCATGAACGGAAAACAGCCTTGATTGCGCCGAAGAGCTGTTCTTTGGGGTCGGAGGGGAAATCAACGCCGATTTTTTCTTTATACTCGGCTTTGAACTGTGAAGCAAGCTCCTTGAGGTCGTCGGCGGTAAGCTCAACGTCCTGAGTAACGCCTTTCTTTTCTTTCATCGCGTCGATAAGCTGCTCAAAATATTTCTTGCCGACTTCCATAACGACATCGGAATACATCTGAATGAATCTTCTGTAGCAGTCCCATGCCCAACGGGGGTTGCCGGACTTTGCGGCGATGATTTCAACGACTTCTTCGTTAAGACCGAGGTTGAGGATTGTATCCATCATGCCGGGCATCGAAGCACGCGCGCCCGAACGAACCGAAACGAGAAGGGGATTTTCCTTATCGCCGAACTTTTTGCCGGTGATGCCTTCCATTTTTACGATGTACTCATTGATTTCAGCCATGATTTCGGGATTGATCTCTTTGCCGTCCTCATAATACTGCGTGCAAGCCTCGGTGGAAATGGTGAAGCCCTGGGGAACGGGAAGACCGATGTTGGTCATTTCCGCAAGGTTTGCGCCTTTGCCGCCGAGAAGCTCTCTCATGTCGGCATTGCCTTCCGAGAAAAGGTAACAATACTTTTTGCTCATATTTTTCCTCCGTATTTCAGCGTTTAACGGCTGAATATTTTTTTATCTATCCCGAACAGCATCAAATGCGGTTTCGGGCAGGTTTAACCTTACATATTATAGCAGAGTCATATTGCGTTTTGCAAGTAATTTTGTGGACAAATTGACGGAAACGGGCAACTTTTTTTTGTTATTTTTACATAAACACGGCTGAAAACCGAACGAACCCCGCGTCAGCGTTTTACAAAACCCATTTTGATAAGGCTCGTCTGCGTGTCCGAAAAAGACACCGTGTCCGAGTCTTTCTCGGAATAGTTCGAGATTATGCCCGCCGTGATGAGGTCATTTACGTTCTTTGCGCTGTCGAGGGCAAAAAAGTGCATCGTCAGGGTGTATGTGCCGTTTTCGCTTTTAATTTCGTACGAACAGCAGTTTTCGTTTGAGAGCGTTTCGCATCTGTTTCTCACCGTTTCGTCAAAGCTGTTAAATTCCGCATCGGTCATGCCGCCGACGGTATAATGTATCGTGTCGTACATTTCGACTACGGTGTCGTTTTTGTATCCCAGTTCGACTATTTCGAGGCTGTCCTCACCGGTTGTAACGGCAAATGACGCGGATTTCAGCTTGTCAAAACCGAAAGGGGCATCGGGTACCGAATAATCCGTCAAAAGCTTTTGATACGCGTCGGACGCGTCGGCGGATACCTTTTTGCGTGTGCCTGCGTTTTTTATGTACGGCGCAGCGACAAACGCGGCAATGAGTGATACCGCTGCAAAGGCAAGCGCGGCAACAAGAATTATTTTCCGTCTGCTGCTGTTTTCGGACATGGCTTTCTCCTCTTAAACATCATATGTACGTTAAACATCATATGTACGGTAACGCGGAAAAGGTGCTCCTTCGGGAAAAGGGGCACTTTTTCGTTAAAGCTCGTTTTGTTTTTGAATGTTTTCTCAACGCGTCTTACTTTTTGATTTTCAAAAGTCCGAAGAACCAGTTGATGAGATTCGTAAAGAACTGTCCCATCTGCGTCAGGAAATTGATTATAGACGAGCCGCCGTTGTTTACGAGGTTATACGACACGATAACGATATCGCAGCTGATGCCGTTTTGCTCCGAGCCGACGGTATAGACACCGTTTTCATCCGGAATCAGCCTATCGCTTCCGTCAACGGTGAAGTCCGCAAGATTGTCTTCGTTCGCATTTATTATGTCCACGTAATAGGTGTCGGCGGCGAATGCCCTGTAGCAGGTTGCGTCGTTTTCTGCGTAGCTGCCTACCGTTTCGATTTTGAATCTGAAAATTCCGCCCGCGCTTACATAGTTCGAGTCGGAATCGACAGGCACGACTTTGAACATGTTCTGCTGTTCCTTGAGGGGTGTTACGGAGTACGCTTTTGTGTAGCTGTCCGCCGCGAATGCTGCGGGTGCGGCGCACATAAAACAAATAATTGCGGCAAGCAAGACCGCCGATACCTTCTTCATGGTAACAACTCCTTTTTCCGTGCAGTCCGCTGCATTTGCAGGCACACTGCTTTTATATCAATTATAACCGCTGCCGCACGGATTTGCAACACTTTCATGTAAAAAAGTGTAGTGTTACAGCAAAAAAGCAATGAAAAATCGGCAGCAGTTTCTTCACGCTCTATGTCTGACACCAAGTTTTCCTCATAGCTATTGTCGACAACTGCTGCGCTTATCATGTTTTCGCCCATGTTCTTTCAATATGTCCACGGTACGGGCAAGTCCCGCTTCGATTCCGTATTTCGCCTGCCACCCTAAACTGCGTAATTTTCCGGCATCAAGAAGAGCTTTTGTTGCAGTTGAATAACCTTTGCGTTCCTGCTCATCCGGCAATTCAAAAACCACACTTTTTCCTGCTTTTTTTGCCAAAAATGCAGCCAACTCACGCAAGCGAATATCAGAATCGGGATCGGCAATATTGTAGCACTGTCCGCTTTTTCCGTGCAACAGCAAAAACAACAGCGCACGCACTACATCAGCCACATAACAGTACGAATAAAATTGCGTTCCCTCACTTTTCAGCACAATATCTTCTCCTGCCACGGCTTTTTTGATAAACTGAGCCAACGCCTTGCTGTCAGTTTCGAGCATACTCGCACCGTAAACCCTGCAAACACGGGGAATAACAATATCCATTCCGTATTTTTCCCTGAAAGCCTGACAGAGAGCCTCTCCCGCACGTTTTCCCTCGGGGTATCCCGCTCTCAAAGTATTACAGTCTATGTATCCCAAATAACTTTCGGAAAAACGTTCGGTGTCACCGCGATTCTCGCCGTATATTTCCACGCTGGAAAGAAATACCGAACGCTTTGCACCTGCCGACCGTGCAGATTCCAACGCATTCCGCGTGCCTGTAATATTGGTCATAACAGTGCCTACGGGATCGGCGGCATAATCCTTCGGGTGGGTATTACTCGCGCAATGGAAAAGATAATCAAAAGCCATATTCTCGGGCAAAGGTCGGTTAATATCACCCCTTATAAAACGGAAATGAGAATCGCCGTCATATGCGGCAAATCGCTCATATGCCCGCGCCGCATTACGCGCCATCGCAAACACAGTAATATCTGCATTGTGCGTTTTGTTGCGATACATCAACGCATCAACCAAAACGCTGCCTATCATTCCCGTTGCACCTGTGATAAACACCGCAGAGCCGTTGAGTTTTTCCAATTCGGAATCGTCATTGATGCACGCAAGATCATCCAAATAAAGTCGGTTATCAATCAGCATTTATGAACTCCTCTTTATCTTCATCATTGCCTTGAAGATTTCCAAATCATCAGGCGAAGTAAGTTTCAAATTTTTGTCGCTCCCCGCAGCAAAATGCAAAGTTTCGCCCAAGTCGACCATCATCGTATTCGTGTATGACGAACCGTAAATACCTATCTCTTTCTCAAACGCCTCGTGATATTTTTCCAGCAAAACACCGTACTTGTACGCTTGAGGAGTTGATACGCGGCGCAGCGTTTCACGGGGAATATACTGCGAAGTTGTCTCGCCGTCCTCGGTAACAAAAATCTGTTCATTATAAGGCAATGAAGTAACGGCATTCCCGTATTTTTTACAAGTTGCAATAACATCGGACAGTACAGCCTCATCCACCATAGGACGAATACCGTCGTGAATGATTATCATGTCGTCATCACTGCAAATATCTTTTAAACTTTCGATTCCGTTTCTGATAGATTCCTGTCCTGTCGCACCGCCTTTAACAATCCATTTCAGTTTGGTGATACCGTTTGATTCTGCATAAGCACGAAGGGTATCTTCCCAACCGTCAATGCAAACAACTACAATATTATCAATCAGCGGATGTTTTTCGAACACCTCCAAGGTATATATAATGATAGGTTTTCCATCCAGCAAAATAAACTGTTTCGGTACATCTTTCCCCATGCGGACACCCCTGCCGCCGGCTATTATTACTGCTGTATTCATGTCATTTCCTCCCCCAAGGTACATGCCCTGCTCTTTTTATCTTCCTTTGCTCTTATCCCTGTCACAGTCTGATTTCGGTTCCGACCTCTGTCCGTCATCGGCTTTGCCGCGGGTATAAAAGCAATTTCTTCTCCTCAGAACAGCCTCTTTGTCCGAACAGTCAAAATAATCCAAAATAAGTCCCGCTGCCCTTGCAGCTGCACCCGGTTCTGTCACCGCACCAATCTTGGATAAAAATCTCTCGACTCCGTCTACATACTCATCATTGTCAAAAACCAGTATCAATTTTTCCAATTCGTCGTTGTTTTGTGCATACGGATACGGATACTCCTCAAAGGAAAAGTAAAAGTTGCGCTACTTCTCTCTATAATCTTCTAAACACATAGACACTGCAAATCTTACCTTCTTACAGAACAGTTTTCTTTTGCATCTTCTGTAGGCGTTTTTGATATTTGCCGCTGATGCCCCCTCGCCCCTGCAACAAGATCACTAATCTTCAAATTCAACTATCTTCGGCTGATGAGTAATCCGTTTTTCAACCGGAGGAATCGACATATAATCGCCGTAATATTTCTTCAACACGCTATCATAATCAACGGGTCCCCAAAAATACTGATCTTCAAACTCATATCGCCTTCGCACAAACAACTCCGCCCTCGTAACAGTTCCATTCCAAGAAAACATATTCAGCAAATAACAGTCATCTCCAACGGCATCCAAAGTCCGCCGTCGGTTTTCCTCTTTCCTCAACACCTTGCACAACGGAAAAACTTTACAATATGTCTTATTTACTGTTTTTGCAAAAAACCGTTTCAAGGGATTTTGTACTGTGTTTACTGTTTTCGTACTGTAACACTGCACCAGCAAATTAAACTTTGCGCGTCTCTTGTACTCTCTTTCTTCCTCTCCTTTTTTGCACTTGTCAAACGGAAAAACATCAATGAATATTCCGTGACAAATGTTGTCATCCTCAGTATCATTTTCTATGAACAAGGTATTCTTATTTCTTACTTTTATAAAAATCTTATTGTCATTTTTTTCTGTAGAATAGTGTTGTATGAACAAATGTTTTGGTAAACACTGCTGTCCTTCTTTTAAAAATTTATCAAAATCGGCTCTATCCATGCCAATATCAATATCATCATCCCACGGAATAAATCCCTTGTGCCTTACAGCGCCCAACAAAGTACCGGAAATGATAACATAACTCAAACCCAATTTGTCACACACCTCATCTACGGCGCTAAGAATCTGAAGCTCCTCTTTTTGTAATCTTCTTAAATAGCTATCCATTTACTGTCCTCGTATAATAAAGTAGTAGTTTTTAATGTCCCTCTCCAAGGACAAAAATGC
>CAVFAD010000070.1:0-7333 GCA_963620305.1 Bacteroidaceae bacterium
GTCCTATGTTTATATAATATCATATCTCGGAAAAAATGCAAGTAAAAAATATTTGCTGTGCTTTTTTTCGTGTGTTTACGCTTTTTTACCGCTGTTTTTTTCGTCGGCTATTGCGTGAAAGTGAAATTTCAAGTATAATACTTCCTGAAATACAAAATCCGTTTTTTGGAGGGGAAATATGTCCAATCACGTGTTAAAATACCGAACCGCCGCAAAAAAATGGACACACGCGCTGCCCGTCGGGAGCGGCAGGCTCGGTGCGATGCCCTACGGTTCACCGGGGCGGTTCATCTGTCAGTTCAACGAAGTCAGCCTGTGGAGCGGTGAGCCGTTTGAAAAAGCCGACAGAACCGACGCGTTTACACATCTTGACGAACTGCGCGAGGCTGTAAACGGTGAAGATTACGGCAGAGCCGAGGATATACTTAACAGTCATTTTACAAATTACGGCGGAGGATTTGACGGCGCGTATTCCTGCACTTATCAGACGCTCGGCGAAATGTGCTTTTCGTTTTGTCATGTGCGTCCGTCCGTCAAGTCATATGAGCGTGCGCTTGATCTTTCAAAAGCCTTATACACCGAAAGCTTTATTTCCGACGGCTCGGCGATTCGACGCACATGCTTTGCATCGAACGCGGACGACGTTATCGTGCTGCGTTTTGAAAGGGACGGCGGAAAGACAGATGCCGACATATCATTTAAGCGTAAGGCTTGCCGCGAAATTTCTTATTCCGACTGCGGTTTCTCTTTCTTCGGGTATTGCGACGGCGACGAAAATCATATGAAATTCGCGGGTCTGTGCCGTGTTATTGCCGACGGCGGAGAGGTTTTTGGTACGGAAAAGGCTGTGTCGGTTCGCGGTGCTGACTGCATTACCGTTGTCTTTACTGCCGCGACGGATTATATTCTCGAACAGAGCGCGAAATTTAAGGGTGAAGACCCCGTCGAAAAATGCAAAAGGATACTTGAAAATGCTCTCACAAAAACCTACGGCGAGCTGAAGGCGCGTCACGAAAAGGAATACGGCGAATACTACGGCAGGTGTGAACTGTCCGTTGCGCCCGACTGCGGCAGAACCGTTGACGAAATGCTTGCCGAATCCGAGAAGGACGGCGCTTCGGCAGCGTTGTGCGAACTGTTTTTTAATTACGGCAGGTATCTTCTGATATGCTCATCGCGTCCCGAAAACGCTCTGCCGGCAAATCTGCAGGGGATATGGTGCAACGAATACGATCCGCCGTGGCACTGCGACTATCATGCGAATATCAATGTTCAGATGAACTATTGGCATGCGTATATAACCGGACTTGCCGATTGCATTGAGCCGTTCGCAAAGCTTATCTGCGCCTTGCCCGAAAACGGCGCAAAAACAGCTAAGGCGTATTACAATGCCGACGGCTGGACTGCTTACACAATAACCTCGCCGTGGCTTTGGACGTCGCCCGGATGGGGCGGCGGCTGGTCACAGTATCCGCTCGGCGGCGCGTGGCTGTGCCGTCATCTTGTCGAGCTGTATTACTTTACGAATGACACGGAAACCCTGAAACGCTTTTACCCCGTGATAAGGGACAACTGCATTTTCAATCTCGAAATGCTTTACGAAGAAAAAGACGGAACGCTTCTCACAAACCCGTCCACCTCGCCCGAAAACACGTTTAAGACGGACAGCGGTAAGACGGGTTGGGTCTGCAAGGGCAGTGCAATGGATACGGAAATGCTTCGCGATAACTTCAGCGACTTCATTTTTATTTCCGAAAAACTCGGAGTCGACGCGGAGCTTCGCGAAAAAGTCCGCAGTGCACTTTCCCGTCTTGCTCCTCTTAAAATCGGCAGGGCAGGACAGCTGTGCGAGTGGCAGGGCGATTGGGATTTGAATGCTCCCGAACCGCATCACCGCCACGCATCGCACTTGTACGGACTTCATCCGGGCAGCTCGATAAGCATGCTCGAAACTCCGCTTCTTGCCGAAGCTTGCCGTAAGTCGCTCGAAATGCGCGGCGACGACGGCACCGGGTGGAGTCTTGCGTGGAAAATTAACTTTTGGGCACGTCTGAGGGACGGCGACAGGGCATTGAAGCTTTACAGACGGCTTTTAAAACCCGTACGTGACGGCGTATCAACGTCTTACACCGGTGGCGGCGGAGTATACCGCAATCTTTTCGATGCGCATCCGCCCTTTCAGATTGACGGCAATCTCGGCGCGGTTTCGGGTGTTTGCGAAATGCTGCTTCAAAGTCAGTCATACGACGGCGCGTTTGTTCTTGAACTGCTGCCCGCTTTGCCTTCCGACTGGCGCGACGGCTTTTTCAAAGGACTTCGCGCAAGGGGCGGACTTTGCGTCGATGCCGCTTGGAGCGACGGTAAGCTTACCTCGGCTGCCGTTACCGCTTCGTCCGATACGGTTGTAAAGATTTCGGGAAATTACAGTGTGGAAAGCGCGCAGGACGCAGTGTTTGACGGACGTAATACGGTGTTCTGCGCAAAAAAAGACAAAAGATACGTTTTATCATTAAAATAACAGATGTGTTGTCATTTTATGTTGACTGCAACAGGCTGCAATGGTAACATTGTTCTGAAATATTCAAAAAAGGCTGTGATGTAATGTCAAATATTGATACAAAATGCGTGCAGGGCGGTTATGTTCCGAAAAACGGCGAACCGCGCCAGATACCGATTTATCAGAGTACCACTTTTAAGTATGATACGGGCGAGGATATGGGTAAGCTGTTTGACCTTGAGGCGGCAGGTTATTTCTATTCGCGTCTTGCAAACCCGACGTGCGACACCGTTGCCGCAAAGATATGCGAAACGGAGGGCGGCACGGCGGCAATACTGCTTTCATCGGGCATGGCTGCAAATTTCTTTTCCGTTTTTAACATCTGTGAGTGCGGCGGTCACATTATTTCTTCTTCGGCAATTTACGGCGGAACATACAACCTGTTTTCCGTTACTCTGAAAAAAATGGGAATTGACGTTACGTTTGTCGATTCCGACTGCACCGACGAAGAGCTGAACGGTGCGTTCAGAGAAAATACAAAGCTTGTTTTCGGCGAAACACTTGCAAATCCGTCGCTGAAAGTGCTCGACATTGAGAGATTTGCCTCGGCGGCTCATGCTCACGGTGTTCCGCTTATTGTCGACAATACTTTTCCAACACCCGTGCACTGCAATCCGTTTAAGTGGGGCGCAGACATTGTCACTCACTCCACGACAAAATATATGGACGGTCACGGTGCGGCTGTGGGCGGCTGTATTGTCGATTCGGGTAATTTCGATTGGATGGCGCATGCCGACAAATACCCGGGACTTTGCACCCCGGACGAAAGCTATCACGGCATAACATATACAGAAAGATTCGGACAGGGCGGCGCATATATCACAAAATGCTGCGCACAGCTCATGCGCGACCTCGGTTCCACACCGTCGCCTCAGAGTGCGTTTTTGTTGAATCTCGGACTTGAAAGTCTTCATCTGCGCATTGCCCGTCACACCGAAAATGCAATGCGAGTCGCCGAATATCTTGAAGCGAACGACAAAATTGCATGGGTGGGATATCCCGGACTTAAAAACGACAAATATCATGCACTCGCCGAAAAATATATGCCCGACGGCACCTGCGGCGTTGTCAGCTTCGGTGTCAAAGGCGGCAGAAAGGCAGCCGAAAAATTCATGTGCGGACTTCGCCTTATCGCGATAGAAACGCATGTTGCCGATGCCCGTTCGTGCTGTCTGCACCCCGCAAGCACCACACACAGACAGCTCAGCGACGCAGAGCTTGAAGCATCGGGTGTCGGCGCGGATCTTGTGCGCCTTTCGTGCGGAATAGAGAGTGCTGACGACCTTATTTCCGATATTGAAAACGCATTGAGCAACATCTAAGCGAAAGGAGAGCGTCGGATGCCGATAAAAATTCCGAACGAGCTGCCTGCGGTTAAGGTTCTCAACGAAGAAAACATCTTTGTTATGACCGAAACACGGGCTGTCACACAGGATATCCGTCCACTGAAAATACTTATTCTTAACCTCATGCCGAAAAAGATAACCACCGAAACGCAGCTTTCCCGCATTCTCGGCAACACACCGCTGCAGATTGAACTTGAATTTATCAGGACAGCTTCACATAAGCCGACGCATATATCCGAAGAACATCTCTTTGCTTTTTATAAAACCTTTGACGATATTCGCGAGCGCTATTTCGACGGAATGGTTATAACGGGCGCGCCCGTAGAGATGCTGAAATTTGAAGATGTCGATTATTGGAACGAGCTGTGCGCCGTAATGGAATGGAGCAAGACGCATGTCCACAGCACATTTCACATATGCTGGGCGGCGCAGGCGGGACTGTACTATCACTACGGTGTGCCTAAATATGAGCTGTCCGAAAAAATGTTCGGAGTTTTTGAACACACAGTGGAATATAAGCGTTCGATTCTTTTCAGAGGCTTTGACGATACATTTTTCGTACCTCACTCCCGCTGTACGGAGTGCAGGCGCGAGGATATCGAAAAAGTGCCTGCCCTGCGTATTTTGGCTTCGTCCCCGAAGGCGGGGGTGTATGCCGTCATGACCGAAAAGGGTCGGCAGGTGTTTATAATGGGGCATTCCGAATATGACCCTGATACACTAAAGGAAGAATATCTGCGCGACAAAGCAAAGGGACTCGACATTAAAGTTCCAGAAAACTATTTTCCCGAAGATAACCCCGAAAACGAGCCGAGCGTCCGTTGGCGCGCACACGCGAATTTGCTTTATTGCAACTGGCTGAATTACTTTGTGTATCAGACAACGCCGTACGACCTTGATGAACTCAAAAACAGTTAACTGTGACAGGGAAGCAGTATGAAAAAATATATCAAAACCGTAATACTTCTGACCGTAAGCTTTGCCGTTTGCGCGGCTGCCGCATTCGCCGCTTTTGAATTTGCCTCGCGCACTTATGTCGACGAAACGACCGAGCCGCAGCTGACCGATGTCAGCGGCAGAGTTATTCCGAATCACACCGATGTCGCAAAAAGCGTGCTGTCACCCGAATCCTTCGTCCGCGACGGGCGCGGCAGAGTGAGTTATACCGACAGTACGGTTTCCGCTTATACGGGGATTGATGTTTCCGTTTTTCAGGGCGAAATAGATTGGAACGCCGTAAAAAACGACGGTATAGACTTCGTGATGCTTCGAGTCGGGTATCGCGGTTACGGCACAAAAGGAATAATCGGCGAGGACGCGAACTTTAAAAAGAATTACGAGGGCGCAAAAGAAGCGGGACTCAAGGTGGGTGCGTATTTCTTTTCGCAGGCTTTGAACGAAAAGGAGGCGGCGGAAGAAGCAAATTTCGTGCTTGATACCGTAAAAGATTACCCGCTTGATTACCCTATAGCGTTTGACTGGGAATTTGTCCGGAACGATGAAGCGCGCACAAACGGCATGTCAAGTGAAAGTATAACGGCGTGTGCAAAATCCTTTTGCGAGGTTATTGCGCAGGCAGGGTATACGCCGCTTATATATTTTAACCGCGAGACGGGTTACTTCAGTTATGACCTTACGCTTGTTAAAGACATCGGATTTTGGCTTGCGGAATATTATGATACCCCCTCGTTTTACTATAACTACAAAATGTGGCAGTATTCCGAGTCGGGCAGCGTCGACGGTATAAACGGCGAGGTCGACATGAATATATTTATCGATTTCTGATTCATTTGAGTTTTTACGGGTGAGCTCCGTTCGACCGTATTTGACCGTGCGGTTAACGACCCGGCCGCGTTTATTCGATTCGAAACCGACAGTTTGTCACACAATGCAAAAGCTGTATTACACAAAGCATGTTTGATGCAAGCGAAATACAGCTTTTTTTATTTTTCGGTTTTGTAAAGTCTGCGGGCGCGGGTTCGGTAAAAACCGCACCTGATAACATCAGCAGCTCGGAAGAAGCCTGCCGAACATAAGCCGCAATATGGATTCGAGAAGTGCTCGCAGCTCCGCGAGTACGGTTCGGATTCTGCTGAGAAGGTCGGTTGCCTTTTCCTCGTCTTTGCCGTCGTCGGGAATGATTTCATCTTCTTCTCCGTCGTAAAGCAAAAAGCGGGGGAATTCCTCAAAATCGTTTACCGTGCCCTGTCCGTCAAAATCAAAGAACATGTCTGCCATTTCGTCAACATCCAAATTGTGCCCGGCGTTTCGAATAAACCATGTCTGTTCCGGAAACATGCACGTTGATGCGTCAACCTGCTTATTCGGCGATATCATCGCAGGGTCTTTGCCCGCAAGATATTCTGCCGAAAGTTCACTGTCATAGTCGGAACACGTTGCCCCGAAGGAGTTGTACTTTGTGTCAACAACCCCGTCGGTCATACTTTTCCACGAGGGAGTAACCGGAACGGAGCAATAACCGTATTTGCTGATAACGTAAACATTCGCGTTGTCGTTTATCTCATTGAGAACCTCTGCCTTGCGGGGACGAATCTGCGTGTTATAATTGTTGATTTTTGCAACAAGACCGTTTCTGTCAATGCCCGAATCTTTGTAAATCTCGTTAAAGACATAGTCTACGCTCTCAGAGATGTCCTCATCCGGAACCATCGACCAAACGCTGAGCCAGCCGCCGAACGCAGGAACGATAACCTCGGGAAGAATCTGTGCGCTCAGCTTTTCAATGACCTTGTTCCCGAATTTGCAGGCGAAATCGAGCAGCTTTGCGTCGGACAGGAGTTTTGTCACGGAATTTACAAGATTTTCGTATTCGTTGTTGTCAAAAACATATGACAGAAAAGCGCAGATTGCGTCTTCGTCAAGCGTTATTTCTCCGGTCATAAGTTCGCCGGTGTACGTTTCGCCGAATACGGCGGTTGCATTAAAAACAACCGTGTGAAGCTTTTGGACTCCGTATTTCGCGGCGTAAGTTGACGTGACGACGCCGCCGAAGCTGTGACACTGAATATCAACCTTGTCACACCCGGAACAGTCGAGTACGTACTCTATAAAGTCATTAAGCTGCGCGGCAATCTCAATCGGATCAAGCCGCCAATCGTACGAAAAAGACAGATACGAATCCTTTGTTATCGTTTCGGCTTCGGGATAGACGAAATAAACACCCGAATTACCTTTTGCGTTTCCGTTTTCGTCGAGAAAGGCAGGCTCGAACAGTCCTTTTACGAGCGGTGTCGCCCTGTCGCCGAGTTTTTGCCAATCGCGTGTAACGGCAAACTCAGCTAAAAACGGGAGTCCTTTTTTTACTGCGGCGAGAATATCGTCGGTTGCGGGCGGCCAAAGCACCTCCGAATTTTTATCGTCTTTGTCGGCAAGCAGGTCACGCGCCATAAAACCGTGGACATATATACGC
>CAVFAD010000071.1:0-6812 GCA_963620305.1 Bacteroidaceae bacterium
AACGTTGCGTGGGTTGAAATTTACATTGTGTAAAAATGTTCCGTTAATTTTATGTCCGTCCATCGTCCGACCGAATGGCATTTGCGACGAATAGCGTGGCGGTCAGACGCGCAGGGCAGGACAAGAGCCGCAGGACGTGTGTCCTGCGGCTCTTGCGTGAAGAAAAGTCTTATACCGGCATCAATTTGTTTGAGTGTCGGTTTGCTGGTTCTTTTGTGCCGCCGCGAAAGGTCAGCGGCGGGGGTGAGATAATTTATTTGCCGCCCTTGAAGAGCTTCGCTATCTGACGGAAGAAATATCTCAGTGAGCACACGATGCCTTTATACTTCATAAGGCCGGTCGTTCTCGTGTGGCGCAGTCCGCAGCGTTCGCATTCTTTGTAATCCGATTCCTCTGCGGCGCGTGTAACCGTTTCGTTGCATTCGGTGCATGTGCCCGAGGCTGTCTTTGCGTCCTCGTCAAGCGTCCATTCATTAACGCTGTGATCCTTCGCGGGAACGGTATCGGCTGTGTACGATTTTTGGCAAACGGTGCAGGTGTAGGTCGTATAGCCTTCCTTTGTGCAGGTGGGAGCAGTAACGACTTTTTCGTAGCTGTGCTCGCCGTAATCGCCGTATTCTTCATGGCAGGTATCGCATACCGCCTTTTGTACGCACGTTGCCGTGCCGCCCTCGTGACCGGGAGCCGCCGCAATGTTATCGGTCTTAGTATGCTCATTGTTATACTTGCAGACATATATGTCGTAGGAGTCGTTTTCACAGCCGCCGTCTACATGCTCGGAGAACTCCCAAATGTGCTCAAGTGCGGGGATCGTCTCAAGTCCGCTCATGGTGATGCCGCAGGTAAAGCACTTTGTGCCCGCCGTTGTGCCTTCAAAGCCGCATTTTGCGGGAACCTCCTTAACGGTTATCTCGGTATGACCGAGCGCGGGGATAACTTTGTCCTGAACCGCCTGACAGGAGGAGCATACGCTGCGTTCCGTTCCCGTGTTTTCGCAGGAGGGTTCATAAACCGTAACATACGAGCTGTAGGAGTGACCCGTCGGGTTAAGCGTTCTGTACTCTCTGTAGGTACAGCCCTCTGCGGTACAGTGTCTTTCCTGCTTGCCCTCTGCGGTGCAGGTATTTTTGTTCACCGTTGTCCATGAGGAAAGAGTATGTGAAAGTGCCGCAATATTCTGCGCCTTTTTTATTACCTTTTCGCAGTCGGCGCAGCATATTTCTTCGGTGTTGCCGCTTGCATAGCAGGTCGGAGCCTTAGCTGTTACTTTTACCGTCTCAACGTGAGCCGTTGCCTCAGTCCTTGTCTGAGCTGTGATAATTTCGCCGCAGACGGAGCACTTCGCGCCTGCCGTCAGTCCGTATTTTGTGCAGGTGGCGGCTACTGCGGGAATTACTTCCGCGCTGTGATCCGCTTTTTTAAGAACTTCGATTATTTCTTCTTCGCCGCAAACAGAGCAAACCTTGTACTTTTTGCCTTCCTCGGTGCAGGTTGCTTCTTTAGTCAGTTCCTCGCCGTAGGAGTGACCCGGTGAGGAAATTACCGCAGGCTCGGTATACCATTCGCCGCATATCTCGCATTTGCTGCCCTGCGTGTAACCGTCCTCCGTGCAGGTAGCTGCCTTTTCGGGCACAGATACCCATATATGAGTAAGCGCGGGGATAATTTTAACAATCACGTCGCCGCAGTCGCCGCAGCGATAGTGCTTTTCGCCCGTCTTGCCGCACGTTGCAGCCTTTGTCGTAACCAAGCCGTGGGAATGGACATGACCCTCTCTCACGCCGCAGACCGTGCAATACTTATAGCCTTCTTCTGCAGCTGCCCACGTGTGGCCGACCTTGTCGGTTCTTGTCGGTTCCGTTATTACAGTTCCGCAGACGGAGCACTTTACGCCCTCGATCCAGCCGTAGGCGATACATGTGGCTGCTACGGCGGGGATAGCATCGGAAGTGTGCTCGAGCTTCGGTATAGCCGTCTCGGCTTCTTCTTCGCCGCAGACGCTGCACTTGCCGACTTTTATTCCCTCTTCGGAGCAGGTAGGCTCTTTCTTAACCGTCGTTTCACCGTCATATTTATGTCCGAGTGCGGGAATAATTTCGGTGCCGTCAGCTTCTCCGCAGTTTTTGCAGACCTTTCCCGCCGTTTTATAACCCGGCTCGGTGCAGGTGGCTGCCTTCGCGGCAACATACTCCCAGTCATGAGGGATCATGGGGAGCTCTGTTTTTTCCGTCTTTACCTCGTCGCAGACGGAGCAGTACTCATATGCGGTGTAGCCGACCGATGTGCAGGTAGCAGGTACTTCCGGCACGGTCACATGTTTGTGTCCTTCGGCAAACAGCGTTGTGGGAGCCTTAATTATCGCGCCGCAGATTGTGCACTTCGTATATTCACTCGTGCCGTTTTCCGTGCAGGTGGCGGGCACCTCGGGGACGGTCATTTCGCTGTGCTTCGAGGAATCGGCTTTATATATCACCTTTGTGGCGGTATCCTCAACGCCGCAGCGAGTGCAGTACCTTACCTTATAGCCGTCCTTTACGCAGGTTGCTTCTACCGTTACGTATTCGGCGTTCTCGAAATCGTGTCCGAGCTTGGGAAGAACCTCTGCCGGCGTTATTGTGTCTCCGCAGACACCACAGTAGGACGAAGCGGTGTAGCCGTCCTCGGTACAGGTAGCATCCTTGCCTTTTTCCTCGACCGGTTTGTGTCCGGCAGCGTCGAGAATCGTCTTTTTGTAGTGGAGACAAATTTCGCCGTTATCGTCTCTCTCGTGTCTGCACCGGTACCACTGAACGCCCGTTTCGAGACACGTCGGTTTAATGAATTTGTGCTCAGGATCGTTTATCTCTTCATATGTGTGCTCTACGCTGCCGAACTCGGCGTTTATGTCGGTGTGACCCGTTATATTTGTGAGGACTTCTTTCCAACCGATGAAGTAGTATTCGTAGTCATCGTCAAAGTCCTTGAGCGGTCTGTTCGCAGGAGCGGTATCGGGCAGCGGCGAGGGATCGGTCGCATTGTGTCTGTATGTGATTACCTGCGAATCGAACAACACGCCCTGATTGTAGAAATTAACGTTGCACTTATAAACCGCATAAACCGTTTTATCGGTTGTTATTGTAAATGTCGTATTTGCGTCAAGTTCATTATTTGCGTCAGCCGTTTCCGCCCAACCTGCATAATCGGTATTGGAAAGAGATGCGGTAACGCCGGTGATGTCAAAAGTATGAGAAGTGACATTTCCCGCTGCGTTGAGGTACTGTGTCTGCGTTTTGTTATCGCCCGAAACAACACCGTCGTTTCCGTCAAAATGCAAAGTGATATCACCGCTGTAAACAGCATAGAAATCCTTAACCGTATTTACATTGTTATCGTAATTCGACGGAATTGTAAAGTCCGTTGTCAATTCATTCGACGCAGTCGTATCCGCACGCCAGCCGAGGAACTTAAATGTACGTCCGTCGTACGTGATAATCGACGGAGCTGCGTTGGGAACTGCATCAAATTCAGTGTCTGTGGTGTCCAGATATCCCGTCGAATCATAGGACTGCAAATTTCCGCTCTCATCAAGATAGTGGAATCTGCCCGTTACGGTCTTTGTCCACTGTGCGTACCACGTCGTGTCGGCTTTTATCTTCGTTGAGACGGTCATATCACCGCTTGCCGCGCCTTTGTCCGTTGACCAGCCGTTAAATGCCCAACCGGTTCTGGTGACAGTGGGTGAAGTTACCGTAGTATAGTTGTAATACGGGAGTGTTCTCTGCGCCAAAGTCGTCCAATCCTTGGTGCTTTCCGAATAGTTATAGAACGCGCCGGCAACTGTACAGTTTGTCAGTGTCACCTTTTTCGCACTCGACCACTTGCCGGCTCTGCCGGCTTTGACATAAACATCACGCTGATATCCCGTGCCGCCGTTCGACACCCAGTCCTTTGCGGCATTCGTCACGCTTACTTTTGCGGTGTCGTAGCCGGAGTTGGCTGCAATCGAAATGCCCGTTATGCTTTCCGAGGATTCAGCGCCGGAACTCGAGCTGATAATGTAACTTTCCGGTTCCTGATACCACTCTACTCCGTACTGGTCGTAGACAGTCGCCGAACCTGTGGTCGCAGTTGCAGACGTTGTCACGCCGTTGCCGGGAACGGTTATCGTCAAGTTATTGCCGTCGATGGCAACGCTGTTTACATACGGATATTTTCCTTTGTCGACATTCGTCGTCTTGTTACCTTTTGCCGTTTTAAAAAAGTTGGAGTTGGCACTGTGATACTGTTCGGCAACCAGCGTTCCGTTTACGTAAATTCTGACCGTAAATTTCATTTCACGTTTGGTCATACCGCCGCCGAAACTATAGTTGTAGGAAAACGAAATCGGGAACAGATTCGTGTAGCCGTCATACCAGTTGCGTTGACCCTTGAAATTTACCTTGTTATCACCGCCGTAAAATATCTGGGCGTTGTCGCCTTTTCCGTTATTTTTTTTACCCGTGAGCGTGACATTACCCCAGTCCCAACCGCCGGTGTCATTACCGGAATCAATCTGAAGCACAACATGGTAGTTACCGGTTGTCGCTGCCTCCGCTTCCGTCGTTTTGAACGGATTAAAGAAACAGAATGTGCCGAGAACCATTAAAAGACTCAGTACCACGGAGAGCGTCTTTTTTAAATATCGCTTGGTTTCCATAGTCTTCTTCCTTTCGAACATATTTACACAGTTCAATTGTAGCACATCGAACAAAAACGGTAAAGTCTCAAAAACACCAAAAATTAACGCTTATTTTTGTAGGAGTTCACAAATCCGTAACATTATACGCGTTTCACGGGCGGAAAATCGCCCTCCCTCCCCCTCGGCTATTGACAAACGCCGACGCGCACCTTATAATAAAACATATTTTAGCAGGCTGCGCAGACACGGGGAGTACACAAAAATACCGTCGTCTTTTTTTGTCTGCGTCTTCGGCACGGAGGTTTTTTATGCAAAATCAAACGGTAGCGGTTCTCGATTTCGGCGGACAGTACAAGGAGCTTATCGCGCGGCGGGTGCGCGAGTGCGGCGTGTATTCGGTCATTAAGCCCGGCGACACACCCGTAGAGGAGCTGTTAAAGCTCAACCCCATAGGCTTTATAACGACGGGCGGCCCCGCAAGCGTATATGACGAGGCGTCTCCGCACTGCTCACCGGAGCTGTTCGACTGCGGCGTGCCCGTGCTCGGCATCTGCTACGGGATGCAGCTCATGGCATGGACGCTCGGCGGCAGGGTAGAGAGCGCGAGAGTGAGCGAATACGGTCCGACGGCGGCAGAGCTTGACACCGACGCGGTGCTCTTTGAGGGTATGGACACGCTGCAGACGGTGCTCATGAGCCACACCGATTTTGTCGCAGAACCGCCTGCGGGATTTCGCATAACGGCAAGGACGGCGGACTGCCCCGCAGCGGCTATGGAGTGCCCCGAAAGAAGGCTCTACGGCGTGCAGTTTCACCCCGAAGTGACCCACACGAAGCACGGAACGGAAATAATCCGCAACTTCCTCTACAAGGTGTGCGGCGCGACGGGCGACTATACTATGGACGACTACATCGAGCGCACCGTCAGGAGCATAAGAGAGCAGGTAGGCGACGGCAAAGTCATACTCGGTCTTTCGGGCGGGGTGGATTCCTCGGTTGCAGCCGCACTCATTTCGAGGGCGATAGGCGAAAACCTCACGTGCATTTTCGTCGACCACGGCTTCATGCGCAAAAACGAAGCCGCCGAAGTCAAAAACGCGTTTAAGGACATGCCGCTGAAACTCATTCAGTTAGACGAGAGCGAGAGATTTTTATCCGCGCTGAAAGGCGTTACCGACCCCGAAACAAAGCGCAAGACGATAGGCAGGCTGTTTGTCGATTCTTTCTGCGACGAAGCGGTGAAAATAGGCGGCGCAGACTTCCTCGCGCAGGGCACCATTTACCCCGACATAATCGAATCGGGCAATTCGAAAGCGGCAACGATAAAGAGCCACCACAACGTCGGCGGTCTGCCCCGCGACATCGGCTTTAAGGGACTTGTCGAGCCGCTGCGCGGTCTGTTCAAAGACGAAGTGAGAAGGGTCGGAACGATGCTCGGACTCCCCTCCTATCTTGTCAACCGTCAGCCGTTCCCGGGACCGGGACTCGCGATAAGAGTCATAGGCGAACTGACGCGCGAAAAGCTCGATTTGCTGCGCGACGCGGACTTCATTTTCAGAGAGGAGCTCGAAAAAAGCGGCGAACAGGCAAGCCAGTATTTCGCCGCCCTCACGAACATGCGCTCCGTCGGCGTCATGGGCGACGGCAGAACATACGACTACGCCGTGGTGCTGCGCGCGGTCGTCACGGGCGATTTCATGACCGCGGAATATGCGCACCTTTCGCACGAGCTGCTGAGCAGAGCATCAAAACGCATCACGAACGAGGTGAAAGGCATCAACCGCGTCCTGTTCGACATCACCGACAAACCCCCCGCGACGATAGAGCTGGAATAATAACCAAAAAGCCGAAATCCCTTATATATCAAGGGCACTGAAAAAGTCTACGCAATGCATAAAGAATGCATAAAGCGTAGACTTTTTTCGTGATTTATGGTATAATTTAATCATAAAATATAGGGCGGATGATAAAAATGTTAAGAGACAACAATCAACTTAGACTTTCGCTGTCACCGTATGAAAAATTGTACGAGATCATAATACCCAAAGACCATATTCTGAGAAGAATAAAAGAAAACATAGATTTTAGTTTTGTGAACCCAATGTTAAAAAAGCAGTATTGTGAACATTTCGGAAGACCGGCAAAGGAGCCGGAA
>CAVFAD010000072.1:0-6736 GCA_963620305.1 Bacteroidaceae bacterium
CGACAAGAATTGAAATATACGGTGAAAATGAGAAATAGTCCCAATTAATGTTTTCCGGGCAAAACGAAGAAACCAAACTGATATTCGACACGCCTAAAACGGATGTGCAGAAATTTTCAACAATCGAATAAACAAACGGTCCGGTAAGAACAACGAAAAGATACTTTGAATAAAGCGAAAGAACATAGCCGAAGGAAAACATAATTGCTCCTATAATTCCTCTCCAAACAGAAGCAAAAAACGCATAACATAAAGGTAGTTCAGTCAAAATAGAACCGAACAGATATTCATCCGCAACATCCTCGGTGATTTGGTATATAGGAGTTAAACACAGGCTTAATGCCGCGCCGAAAAAAGATATTATGAATAAGCTTAAAAATGCGAACAATACCCCGCTGCACCAATGATAAAGCAAATATTTTTTTAACTTGATTCTGGTTCCGACAAAAAAGTGAAAATTGTTTTTTCTCTCTAAATACATGAGCCAACAGTACGGAACGGAACAAAAAACAGGATAAAAAAAAGCAAAAATGTCCAATGAGCTTACCCATATCATTATCGGAAAAGCAACAGCCGAGCTGAACCAAACCGTCAAAACGCATACCGTGCTCATAACTATCCCGATACAGGTCGAAAGTATAAACGGCTTCAGATATTTTGTAGTTACAGCATTCAAAATCATATACCTCCGCACATGTTTTTATAACTGTTTCCAAAAAATTTTAATGCAAATCTACATTTTTCTTAAACTCTGTCTTTTTATGCGCAATTCTATTATATCATGCACAGAAATGCGTGTCAACAGCTTTTTAACAAGGAACATTTGCCGCTTCGACGACACAGAACCAGAAAATCCCCGCCGTCGCAAAGACAGCAGGGACATTTCTTATAGGGCAGCCGCGAGTTGCAGGCAGCCGAAATCAAATTATTTCTTTGTGTCGGTCTTTCTGCGGTAGAAGAACGCGCCGACGACCATAAACGCCGCAAACACGATTATGTAGAACAGCACGGGGCAGCTGAATTTGCCGTTTGCCTTTGCCGTCATGTACGGGGTGTAGCCGTGGGAATAGAGAGCGGCAAAAACCATGAATGCACAGCACACGGTGCCGAGCGCTGGCATTATAACATGCTTGAATACTCCCTCTTTGTGATTCTTCACAATATAGAGAATAAACATGGGAATGTAAAATGCATAAATCGTAATGATCGGCAGTTCCGAAGAATCGAAGCTGAACACACCGAGGAAATTCTTCGAATAGAGGTTTGCAATGAAGAAATAGAGAAGCCATACCGCGCAGAACATAAGTCCGATAGCGGAGGAGTTTGTGGGCATGTTGGTGCTCTTACTGATTTCCGAGAACATCTTATGTCCGGGGCCCTGTCCGTTTGCGGCGATGCCGTACATGCTGCGGCACTCTGAAAGCATAAGACCGTTAAGCGTGCCGAGGCAGGAAACCGCAATGCAGACACCGACGAGCGTGCCGCCGATATTGCCGAACGTACTCGTAAACGCAACGGTTGCGCCGTGCTCCATAAGCGTCTGTACGGAAACCGAACCCGAGATACCGATGTAATAAGCGATGTAAATTACGATGATTATAAGGCTGCCGAGGACAAGTGCGCGGGGCAGATTCTTCTTTGAGTCTTTAAGCTCAGCGTTTATTGACGTGGCAAGAATCCAGCCTTCATACGCAAAAGCGACCGCAACCACCGAAGCGAGGAACGCCTGTGTCGTGCCGCCGTCCGCCGATGCGGCTGCGCCCATCGACGAAAAAGCTGCGGCGGTATTGCCGTTTTTGATACCGACTATCGTGCCTACAACAGCCATAAGCAGGAGCGGAATCATTTTAATGACCGTCATGCCGACCTGAAGCTTGCCCGCAAGCTTGGGGGCAAGGGCATTTATAACGTAACTCATGACAAGATAGAAGCCCGAAAGAGCAAGGCAGATGTCGCTTGAAATGGTGTCACCCGTTTCGAGAATGCCGCTCGGAACGAAAATTGCAAGCGTGTAACGCGCGGACACCCACGCAAGCGCACTCGTCATGCCGGGGATGTAGACCGTAGCCATAAACCAGCCGAGAAAATAAGCGTATTTTTTGCCGACGGTAGCTTCGGCATAGTCAACAAGACCGTTGACCTTTTCATATTTTGTTGCAAAATTTGCAAAAACATAGCCGCAAATGACCATTACGATGCCGCCTATAAGCCACGCAACTATACCGAGCGGCATGTCGCCCTTTGTGCTGTTAAGAACATTCTGCGCCTTAAAGAAGACACCCGAACCGACAACGATGCCTATAACCATGCCCATGGCTGTAAGCAGACCGTATTTCTTTTTCAGTTCACCCATAAAATTTTCCTCTTTTCAGTTTTAATGCAAAGAGCCGACGGATAATTTATCGGTCTTTGTTTTCGGAGGACTTCTTTTCAAGAAGCTCTCTGATCTCGAGAAGAACCGAAAGTTCGGTGTCCTTCTTCTCCTCTTCCTCTGCTTTTTCCTGTTCTTTTTTTGAGAGCGCTTCAAGCTTTTCGTGCGTTTTGTTTATTATGCGAAGCACCATAAAAATGGAAAATGCGATGATAACAAAATCAATTATCGCCTGAATAAAATTGCCGTAGGTCAATGCTATTTCGTTTTGTATGACCTCACCTGCGGCATTTATCTCCTCCGGACGAAAAACGACCTTAAGTCCCGTAAGCGAAACGGAACCCGTAAGCAGACTGATAAGCGGTGTGATTATATCGGCAACAAGCGACGAAACTATTTTGCCGAAAGCAGAACCGATAACGACACCGACTGCCATATCGAGAACATTGCCCCGCATTGCAAATTCCTTAAAATCGGAAAAAAACTTTTTAATAACACTTCCTCCTTCCCGAAAAAGTAAACCGCAAAGGCTGCCGACCGACCGCACAGCTCCGCCGAACCGCGAAAATCTCCGCCGAAGGAACAGCAGTGCAGCACGTCCGCACGGTGCGCAAAACGAAACCGCCCCGTGTTTTTGCTCAAATTCAGTACGCATACCGCAAAAAACGCAGCAACCCTTGTTAAATGTTACTTGTTAAGTATAACATACTTAAATTAACCTTTCAATGTTTTTTTACGTTAAATGTAAAACAACCGTCATTACTGTTTTTTTATTGACATACAATGCAATAATTGTTATACTGATTTTAATTTTTTCAGGAGGCATTTACCATGGATATCAGGATTTTTGACACACCGAATGCCGTTGCACCCGCCTGTGCCGACGAATTTACTTCACTTCTCACAACAAAAGCCGACTGCGTTCTCGGTCTTGCGACCGGCGCATCACCCGTGCCGACATACACAGAGCTTATAAAACGGCACAAGGAGGGTCAAATCAGCTTCGCGCATGCCTCATCCTTCAACCTTGACGAATACGTCGGTCTGCCCCGCAGCGACAAAAACAGCTACTACACCTTCATGCACGAGAATCTTTTCGACAGCATCGACATAGACGAAGCGCGTGTTCACATCCTTGACGGCAACGCTACGGACTCCGAAAAAGAATGCGCGGAGTACGATGCGGCAATAACCGCCGCAGGCGGAATCGACCTCCAGCTTTTGGGAATCGGGACAAACGGTCATATCGGCTTCAATGAACCGAGCGATGCCTTTTCGGACGGCACTTTCAAGGTGAAGCTCACCGACAGCACCGTTAAATCGAACAGTATTTATTTTACCGAAAGCGAAATGCCGCGCTACGCACTCACAATGGGCATAAATTCGATAATGAAGGCAAAAAAGATAGTTCTCATCGCAACAGGCGCAGCCAAAGCCGAGGCAATAAAGCAGGCGGTAAACGGAGAAATAACGCCGCACTGCCCCGCGTCGATTCTGCAAAAACACCCCGACTGCATTCTTTTCCTCGACAAAGCCGCCGCTTCACTTCTTTAACAAACCGAAAAAACGCTCACTGCGCTGTCGCAGCGGGCGTTTTTATATGCCTTCGCCTGTTTTTCTCTTTATGGATAAAACGGGTTATTCGCACATCAAAGCCTTTTCGCATGTGTACACTCGGCAATCCGCATCTGCGGCAATTCGGATTATCGGCTGTTGATGTCGCGCAGCCAGTTTATGTACAGCTCACTCCACTGCGACGCAAGCGGAGTGTCATAAGCAAGTCCCAAGCCATGACTGCCGTACGGAAAAACGTGCAATTCGAAAAGCTTCTTTTTTTCTGCGAGCGCATTCGCAAGACGCAGCGAATTGCGAACGTCCACCGCATTATCTTCGGCGGTATGCCAGATAAAAAACGGCGGTGCGTTATCGGGGACGATTTTTTCGCTCGTAAGGCTATCCGCAAGTCCGTCATTTTCGTAATCGCCGAGCAGATTTTCGCGAGTGCCGCGATGTGTGATATCGCGGGCAAGCGACGCGACGGGATAACACACGCAAACGTTGTCGGGACGCGACGAAACGCGGTCGATTTCGTCACCGTCGGTTCCGTTATCAAACCGCAGTCCCGTCATACATGCGAGATGTCCGCCCGCGCTGAATCCCATGATGCCGATTTTGTTCGGGTCGATGCCGAATTTGTCCGCGTTGGCGCGCACGAATCTTACCGCGCGCTTTGCGTCAAGCTCCTGACACGGAAAACGGTACGGCGCAAGGCGGTAGCGAAGCACAAAAGCGGCAAATCCGTTTTTATTCAGCAATTCACAAATCACTCTCCCCTCGTGATCCTCGGCAAGGTGCGAATACGCACCGCCCGGAAAAACGATAACGCACGGCGCCGCAGCGTCGGACTTTACGGGATAGAATGTAAGACAAGGAGCATCCTGTCCGTAATCACTGTTAAAAAGCGGAAGCTCCTTTTCGTTCCAAAGACGGTAGACCTGATTCATTCTTGTTTTCCTCCGAAACAGAAAAAGTGCAATGACACAGTAAAAAAACAAAGTGTCAAAACAGAAAAAATGCGCAATGCGGCTTCGGTTGCGAAAACGCATTACGCATAAATGCAAATTGAAATTACTTCATCATGCCGGCAACTTCCGCAGCGAAATCGTCTTCTCTCTTCTGAAGACCCTCGCCCTTTGCAAAGCGGTAGAAGCCAGTGACCTTAATATCTGCACCGAGCTTCTTTGCAACGGATGCGACATATCCCTTGACATCAAATTCGGAATCCTTGACAAATTCCTGATCCATAAGGCAAACCTCGGTAAAGTATTTGCCCATTTTGCCCGCAACGATCTTTTCGAGAACCTGTGCAGGCTTGTTTGCCATTTTGGGATCCTCTTTCATCTGAGCAAGGTTGATTTCCTTTTCGTGCTCGATAACATCGGCGGGAACGGAAGCTTCGTCAAGATAGAGCGGACTCATGGCTGCGACCTGCATCGCAACGTCCTTGCCCATGGTCTTAAACTCGTCGTTTGCGGCTGTTGTGTCGTCGGTATCGAACATAACCATAACGCCGACCGCGCCGCCTGCGTGAATGTACGTTGCGGCAACGCCCTCAACTCTTACGAAGCGGCGAATCTTCATGTTTTCACCGATGGAAAGAACCGCCTCCTGGAAAGTCTCGGCAACGGTGTGCTCGCTGCCGTCGAACTTCATAGCGGTAAGAGCATCGACATCTGCGGGATTCTCCGCAGCGACCGTCTTTGCCACGCCGAGAACGAGAGCCTTGAACTTTTCGTTCTTTGCAACGAAGTCGGTTTCGGAGTTGACTTCAACGAGAACGCCGACCTTCTTTGCTTCATCGTAATATGCAAGAACTACGCCTTCCGCCGCAATTCTGCTTGCCTTTTTTGTTGCAGCCGCAAGTCCTCTTTCACGGAGAACGTCAACTGCCTTGTCCATATCGCCGTCAGCCTCAACGAGAGCCTTTTTGCACTCCATCATACCTGCGCCGGTCTTCTCGCGGAGAGCCTGAACGTCTTTAGCCGTAAATGCTGCCATTTTTTATTTCCTCCTATTAAAGAATGTATTCAAGTAAAGGGGTTGTTGCATTCAGATGCGACAGCCCCTATTCGGTTCAAAATTATTCGGCGAACTCTGCGCCGTCTTCGGCGGGAGCATCCTCCTGTGCGGCTGCCGTCTCGCCCTGTCTGCCTTCGATAACGGCATCAGCCATTGCGCCTGCGATAAGCTTAACGGCTCTGATAGCGTCGTCGTTGCCGGGGATAACATAATCTATTTCATCGGGATCGCAGTTTGTGTCGACTATGGCAACGATCGGAATACCGAGCTTCTTTGCTTCGAGAACCGCGATTCTCTCCTTGCGGGGGTCAACGATAAACATAGCGGCAGGCTGCTTCTTCATGTTGACGATACCGCCCATGAACTTTTCGAGCTTTTCTCTTTCGAGCTTCAGCTTGATAACTTCCTTCTTGGGGAGCATATCAAACGTGCCGTCTTCTTCCATCTTCTTAAGCTGTTCAAGTCTCTTGATTCTGCGCTTGATGGTGGAGAAGTTTGTGAGCATGCCGCCGAGCCAACGGGCGTTGACGAAAGGCATACCGCAGCGTTCCGCTTCTTCCTTAATGGAATCCATAGCCTGCTTTTTGGTGCCTACGAAGAAGATTTCGCCGCCGTTTGCGGAAATTTCGCGAACGAACATGTACGCTTCTTCAAGCTTTTTGACGGTCTTCTGAAGGTCGATGATGTAAATACCGTTGCGCTCCGTGAAAATATAGGGAGCCATTTTGGGATTCCATCTTCTGGTCTGGTGACCGAAGTGCACACCTGCTTCAAGCAGCTGTTTCA
>CAVFAD010000073.1:0-6353 GCA_963620305.1 Bacteroidaceae bacterium
AATCTTGCACAAAAAAAAAAAAAAAAAAAGTGTTTTTGTTCGTCGCAAAAGTATATTGACAATCTGCCGACAAAGTGGTAAAGTACATACATTAAATGCTGTGACGCAGGAAAAGTAGTTTTTTGAAACGGCTTTCAGAGAGTGCCGACGGGTGAAAAGGCGCAGCGCGGCGAAAAACGAATACACCTTGCAGAGCTGCGCAGTGAACACAAACTGCGTCGGGAGCGCCCGTTACAGCGATAGGGTATGCATGTACCCGACGAGGCCGCCGCCGTGAGGCTGCGGTAAAATGAGGTGGTACCGCGGAATGTTCCGCCCTCTGAATTTTTCAGGGGGCGTTTTTTGCTTGTATGTCCCCCGCGAAAGGAAGAAAGAAAATGCCGATTACAGAGATTCTTCAGAAAAACGCGGATTTTTATCCGAATGACGCGGCGTTGACCGAAATAAACCCGCAGGTCGACGACCGTTCGAAAATGACATGGCGCGAATATGCGCTTATCGAAACCACACCGGGCAAGGCATACAGGAGGGAATTTACATGGAGCGCATTTAATAAAATGAGCAACCGCTTTGCCAATCTGCTGCTTGCACGCGGACTGAAAAAAGGCGATAAGGTCGCAATTCTCATGATGAACTGCCTTGAATGGCTGCCGACGTATTTCGGTGCGCTCAAAGCGGGAGCGGTCATTGTACCGCTCAACTTCAGATACACGGCGGACGAAATAAAATACTGCCTGAACAAAGCCGACTGCGACTATATTGTATTCGGACCGGAATTTATCGGCAGGATAGAAGAAATCGTCGAAAGAGTACCGAGAATAAAAATGTGGCTCTATTCGGGTGAGGACTGTCCCACATTTGCCGACAGCTTCGACACACTCATAAGCTACGGCTCTTCAAAAGCACCCGCAGTCAAACTGACGGACGAAGACGACGCGGCAATATACTTTTCGTCAGGTACTACGGGTTTCCCGAAAGCTATACTGCATTCGCACGAATCCCTCATGCATGCGGCAAGGACGGAACAGGCGCATCACTCACAGACGAAAAGCGACGTATTTCTCTGCATTCCGCCGCTCTATCACACGGGTGCAAAAATGCACTGGTTCGGTTCGTTTCTTGTCGGTGGGCGTGCCGTGCTTCTCAAGGGCGTAAAGCCGGAATGGATAATCCAGACAGCGGCGGAAGAAAAATGCACAATAGTGTGGCTTCTTGTTCCGTGGGCGCAGGATATTCTCGACGCGATAGATTCGGGAAAGATAAACCTTGCCGATTACGACCTCTCCGCATGGCGATTGATGCACATCGGCGCACAGCCCGTGCCGCCGAGCCTCATAAAACGCTGGCAGCATCATTTTCCCAATCATCAGTATGACACGAATTACGGATTAAGCGAGTCGATAGGTCCCGGATGCGTTCATCTCGGCGTAGAAAATCCGCACAAGGTGGGCGCGATAGGCAAAGCTGGATTCGGCTGGCAGGTAAAAATAGTCGGCAGCGACGGCAGCGAAGTAAAACAGGGCGATGTCGGCGAACTTGCTGTTAAAGGTCCCGGTGTCATGAAATGCTACTATAAGGATGAAAAAGCGACCGACGAAGTGCTTAAGGACGGCTGGCTTTTCACGGGCGACATGGCAATGGCGGATGAGGACGGATTCATTTATCTCGTCGACCGCAAGAAGGACGTCATAATTTCCGGCGGCGAAAACATTTATCCCGTTCAGATAGAGGACTTCATAAGAAAACTCGACGCGGTAAAAGACGTCGCCGTTATCGGACTGCCCGATGCGCGGCTCGGCGAGATGTCTGCCGCAATAATAGAAATAAAAGACGGCTATGCGCTGACGGAAGACGAAGTAAACGACTTCTGCCGCGACCTGCCCAAATACAAGCGTCCGCGTAAAATAATATTTGCGGACATACCGAGAAACCCCACGGGAAAGATAGAAAAACCTGTTTTAAGAAAACGCTACAGAAGCGAACATCTTGTAGCCATGCAAAACGAAATAGGACGAAAGGAAGACAAACAATGAAAAAATTGCTTCTCGGCAACGCCGCAGTCGCAGCCGGAGCGTATGAAGCGGGCGTGAAAGTCGTTTCATCGTATCCCGGCACACCGAGCACGGAGATAACCGAAAACATGGTAAAATACGAAAATGTCTACTGCGAATGGGCGCCGAACGAAAAGGTTGCCGCCGAAACCGCAATAGGTGCATCGATTGCAGGCGGCAGAGCAATGAGCTGCTGCAAGCATGTCGGTCTGAACGTTATGGCGGATCCCGTTTTTACGGTTGCGTACACGGGTGTTAATGCGGGACTTGTTTTCTGTGTTGCGGATGATCCCGGAATGCATTCGTCCCAGAACGAACAGGACTCGCGTCACTATGCAAAAGCAAGCAAAATAATGATGCTTGAGCCGTCGGATTCCGCAGAATGCAAAGAGTTCACGAAGCGTGCCTTTTCGCTGAGCGAACAGTTTGACACGCCTGTATTTATAAGACTTTCAACACGCGTTTCGCACTCACAGAGCCTTGTCGAACTGCAGGAGCCGGACGAAAACGGTTTGAAGGAATACGAAAAGAATCCGTCAAAATACGTAATGATGCCCGCGAATGCGATAAAACGTCATGTCGTCGTTGAGGAACGCATCAAAAAACTGCGCGAATTTGCGGAAACTGCCGACTTTAACAAAGTTGAAATGAACTCCGACAAAATAGGCGTTATAACATCGGGTGTAACCTACATGTATGCAAAAGAAGCACTCGGCGACAAGGCAAGCTATCTAAAAATCGGCATGCCCTATCCGCTGCCCGAAAAGCTTATTAAGGACTTTGCTTCGAAAGTCAAAAAGCTGTACGTCATAGAGGAGCTTGACCCGATTCTCGAGGAACACTGCAAGGCTCTCGGCTTGGACGTTATCGGAAAAGACGCGTTTACTCTTCTCGGAGAATACTCCGTAAACATGATAAAAAAAGCCGTGCTCGGCATCGACGAACCCGAAACGGCTCACCACGAAAACATTCCCGTCCGTCCGCCCGTAATGTGCGCGGGATGTCCGCACAGGGGCACGTTCTATGTGCTTAAAAAACTCGGACTTACCGTAAGCGGCGATATCGGCTGCTATACGCTCGGCGCGGCGGCTCCGCTTTCAACGATAGACACCACTGTCTGCATGGGCGCGTCCGTTTCCGCTGCGCACGGCATGGCAAAGGCGCGCGGCGCAGAGTTCAACAAACGGCTCGTATCGGTTATCGGCGATTCGACATTTATACATTCAGGTATAACGGGACTTATCAACATCGTGTACAACAAGGGCGCAAACACCGTTATTATTCTCGACAATTCCATAACCGGAATGACGGGACATCAGGACAATCCCACAACAGGAAAAACCATACGCGGAGAAGCGACGAAACAGATTGACCTTGAGCTTCTCTGCAAGGCGGTCGGCATTGATTCGGTAAGGATTGCGGATCCGTTTGACGTTAAGAACTTTGAAAAGGTCGTAAAGGAAGAAGTGGCAAAGGACGAGCCGTCCGTCATAATCGCACAGCGTCCGTGTGCACTTCTCAAAAAAGTAAAATACACGGGACACTGCGTCATCACGGACAAGTGCCGCAACTGCAAGCAGTGTCTGAAAGCCGGTTGCCCCGCAATTTCCGCGAAGAACGGCAAACCCTTTATCGACGTGACACAGTGCAACGGCTGCGAGCTTTGCACGCACATCTGCCCGTTTGATGCTATAGTTAAGGAGGGTTGACAAATGGAAACGAAAAGCATTATGATAGTCGGAGTCGGCGGTCAGGGCACACTGCTCGCAAGCCGAATTCTCGGCAATGCCGTTATAAGCGAAGGGTACGATGTCAAAGTGTCGGAGGTTCACGGTATGAGCCAGCGCGGCGGCAGCGTCGTGACATATGTGCGGTACGGTGAAAAAGTCAATTCACCCATCATCGACAAAGGCGGTGCGGATATTATACTTGCATTTGAAGAGCTTGAAGCGTTACGTGCGCTCCCGTTCCTCAAAAAAGACGGCAAAATTATAGTCAACACACAGAACATCGACCCGATGCCCGTTATTACGGGCGCGGCAGCATATCCCGAACACATTATCGATTCTCTCAAAGCAGCGGGCGCGGATGTTACAGCCGTAGACGCGCTTGACCTTGCGATAAAAGCGGGCAACATGAAATCCGTAAACGTCGTGCTTATAGGCGTTATGGCAAAAAACACAGCGATTCCCGAAAATGTTTGGAGAGATACAATAAAAAGCACAGTCCCCGAAAAATTTCTCGAAGCTAACCTCAAGGCATTCGAGCTTGGATACAATTCATAAAGGAGCATAATAAAATGAAAGAACTCAACAAAAAGACCGAGTGTCTCACAGATTCTGTCATCCGCCGTATGACCCGCATTTCAATGGAATGCGGCGCAATAAATCTTTCTCAGGGGTTCCCCGATTTTGACCCGCCCGAATTCATTATGAAGCGTCTTGCCGAAGTTGCAACGGCAGGCCCTCACCAGTATACACCCACATGGGGTGCGGCAAACTACCGTGCGGCGGTTGCAGAAAAAGTCGGCAAATTCATGGGACTTCCGATAAATCCCGATGAGAACGTTCTTGGCACGGTCGGCAGCACGGAGGCTATGATGGCTACTCTTATGGCTATCACGAATCCCGGCGACAAGATAGTTATCTTCTCTCCCTATTTTGAAAACTACGCGGCACAGAGCATTTTTAACTCCGTTGAGCCTGTTTTTGTTCCGCTGAATCCGCCTGCATTCACTTTTGACGCAGACAAACTCGAAGACGCGTTCAAAGACCCGAAGACAAAGGCAATGATTCTCTGCAACCCCTCGAACCCGTCGGGACGTGTTTTCACAAAAGACGAATTGCAGACTATCGCCGACCTTGCGATAAAATACGATGTTATCATCATCACCGACGAAGTGTACGAGCACATCATTTTCGAGCCGCACAAGCATACATATATCGCCGCTCTCCCCGGCATGTGGGAGAGAACCATCTGCTGCTCGTCACTCTCGAAAACGTATTCCGTAACGGGTTGGCGGCTCGGCTACATCATCGCCGACAAGCCTCTTATGGACAGATGCAAAAAGGTGCACGACTTCCTTACCGTCTGCGCCCCCTCACCGCTTCAGGAGGCTGTCATCCCCGGACTTAAAGCTCCGATGAGCTACTACAAGGAGTTGCAAGACCACTACACGCATATGCGTGATATATTCGTCGGCGGACTCAAAGACCTCGGCTTCACCTACACCGAACCCGAAGGCTCATACTTCATGATGGTCGATATCTCCGAGTTTTCAAAGGGTAAAAACGACATCGAATTCTGCGAAGAACTCGCAAGAAAAGTCGGTGTTGCAGCCGTCCCCGGCTCGAGCTTCTTTAAGGAAAACGTGAACCACCTCGCCCGTTTCCACTTCGCCAAGAAAGACGAAACACTCTACGAAGCTCTCAACCGCCTTGCTGATATCAGGAAGAAAATGTAATAGTAACTAACGATAAGAAAGGGACTATAAAAAACATCCGATAAAAAACGACTGCAAGCAACCGAAAAGAGGTATGCCGGCAGTCGTTTTTGTGGTATAATATCGAAGTATGCTAAACAATAAATACCAATGAATATATAATACACCATACTCAATTAAAAAAATTATGGTCTTCACGGAATTTTGTGGACTTAAAGTGTGAAAGACTTTATTCTTTATGATTTTTCTTCTCTATTCGATAGTATTTTTATGTCCTTGCGCGTCGAGCGCACAGAAAACCGTGAAGAGGGAAAAATTAAGTAAGAATGTATCCATTTCATTTTTAGTTGATTTTCAAATATTTAATGAACCAATATCCGAAAATCAAGTAATAGGCTACATTTAATGCTAATCCTACAAAATCAATAAAACTAAATTCAGTAAAGAGTAGCCCAATCAAGTTTGCTGCGCCGGCAACGATTGCAGGAACAAACCAAGCCTTTCTAATATTCTCTGATTCTCTTTTTTTTCTAAGCACTAATCTTAAGATAATAGCAATGACTCCAGCAAGATTGAATGTAAAAATCGTAATCATAATTACCGAAATCATAGTAAATTTATCGTTTTTATCTCTTAGGATTGTATAACCAAGCAAAAACTCAAAAGCTACCGCTATAATTACGCCAATCATACCGATATAGTTTTTGAAAGAAATGTAATTAACAATAGAAATGAGTGTTGATATACCACTTACTGCCCATAATCCATAGGCTAACTTTTTATTTATCGTATCCATTTTGTTTTTCTCCTCGTATAATAAAGTAGTAGTTTTTAATGTCCCTCTCCAAGGACAAAAATGC
>CAVFAD010000074.1:0-6346 GCA_963620305.1 Bacteroidaceae bacterium
CTCTTATTCTTTCTGTTATATCCTGTTTTATTGCCGCAGGGACAAAATCGGAAATATCACCGCCGAAAGAACCGACCTCTTTTACGAGGCTGGAGCTTAAAAACATATACTTTGTATCGGTAACCATAAAAATAGTTTCGATATCGCTTGCCAGTTTTTTGTTGGTAAGTGCCTGTTTGAACTCATCCTCATAGTCGGAAAGGACGCGAAGTCCCTTGACTATTGCGACGGCGCCCTTTTTTACTGCGTACTCCGCAAGGAGTCCGTCATAAAATTCAACCTCCGCATTGGGAATGTGAGCCGTGCTGCGTCTGATAAAATCCACACGCTCGGACGGAGTAAACATCCCGCCGTTTTTTTTTGAATTTATAAGCACGAGCACAATAACCCTGTCAAACATTTTTGCCGTACGGCGAATTATATCAAGATGTCCGACGGTAATGGGGTCAAAGCTGCCCGGACAAATTGCCAGTGAAGCCATTTATTGTACCTCCGCAGTATTTTTGTTGCGGTAAAGTGTAAGCTTGATTGATGAATACCTATATATTTTTGCAGCCGTAAAAATACCGAATCCATGCGGCAGTTCTTCGTCGGCTTTGGTTTCGCAAATAACGACGGCACCGTCTTCGAGTACACCGTCCAAAATTTCAAATGCTTTGGGAATAAGTCCTTTGCAGTAAGGCGGGTCGAGGAACACCACGCCGAATTTTTCCGTACAGCGACGGAGATAATCAAAAGAATCTCCGAAAACGACCGTTGTGCGATCCGCAAAACCGACAGCGGAAATATTGCGCCGTACGGCATCTATACTCTTTCGCGACGAATCGACAAGCACCGCATGCGCCGCGCCGCGGCTTACCGCTTCGATTCCCATCTGTCCGCTTCCGGCGAACAGGTCAAGCATGCGCCGCCCCTCAATTTCGAACTGAATGATATTGAAAACGGATTCTTTCACTTTATCGGTGGTAGGACGCACATCAAGACCGTCGGGCGCGATCAGCTTCCGTCCGCCCGCCGAGCCGCTGACAACTCGCATATACAACCTCCGAATATAGGCGGTATCAAACCGCAGTAATCAAATCGACAAACAGCTCTTTATATTATCACACCAAAGCACGGTGTTTGTCAACAATTTTTTCGATATTAAGAGCGAAAACAGCAATTTTTTACTTCATACAGAGCTGAATTTTTTTACTTTTTATCAGCCGCAAAGTATTTAATGACATTTTCTGCGGCGGGAGCAGTCATACCCGGAACGGATATCAATTCCTCATAATCCGCCTGCGACACGGCAGCAACGGTCTTAAACCGCTGCATCAAGGCTCTCGCGCGGGTCTTGCCGATGCCGTTTATTGAGCAAAGCACCGATTCGAGTGAATTTTTTTTACGCAAATTGCGGTGATATGATATCGCATATCTGTGAACCTCCTCCTGAATTTCCGAAACAAAGGAAAAGACGCTTCGGATGTCTTTTATTGACACCTCTCCGCCCTCGGAAGTTATTGCGCGCGTTCTGTGTTTTCCGTCCTTTACCATTCCGAAAAGAGGAACGTCAAAATTGCGGCTGCGCATAACCTGACGTACCGCCGTCACCTGACCGAGTCCGCCGTCAAGCAGAATGAGGTCGGGTTTGACGCCGAAACCCTCGGCTTCACCCTCATTTGCGTAATATTCGCTTATCCGCCTGTTAATAACCTCGGCAAGCGAACGGAAGTCATCCTGCCCTTCAAACGACTTTATCATAAAACGTCTGTACGATTTTTTTAACGGTCTGCCATCCTTATAAACTATCATCCCCGCAACGTTTTCATGACCTGCAGTGTTTGAGATATCGTAAGACTCAATATACTGCGGGTAGTTCTTAAGACCGAGCATTTCCTGCAGTTCAAGAAGAACCGCACGGCATCTGTCGTCCCCCGCAAGCAAGCGGGAAAGCTTCTGCATTGCATTATTGCGTGCCATTTCGACAACACCGGCATTTTCGCCCGCGTGCGGATGAATTATTTTGACGCGTTTCTTCTTAGCGTCGGATAAATACCTCTCGGTGTCCTCCGTTTCGGGAAAATCGCAATCAACGCATATCCTTGCGGGAATTTTTTCACTATCGGAATAATATGAGCACAAAATCTCCGCATATTCCGCACTCGGATCGTCTATTCTGTCAACAACAAAGGTCTTTGTGTCGGTCAGCGCGCAGTTTCGGAAAGAAAGAACACACACCGCACTCTTGCTTTCGGTTCCCGCGATTCCGAACACATCCTGTTCCTCGGTTTTTACCGAAACGACATGCTGCTTTTGCGAAACCTTTTCAATGGCTTTTATTCTGTCGCGAAGTTTAGCCGCCTTTTCAAATTCGAGAGCTTCGGATGCACTGTTCATGTCCGAATAAAGTTTTTTGAGGTACTCAGACCTGCCGCCGAGAATAAATCCGACCGCGGCATCTGCGTTAGCATCGTATTCAGCCTGAGTTATCAAGCCGCAGCACGGCGCGGTACAAAGTTTTATATGGTAGTTAAGACACGGACGGTTGTTTTTTGAAACATCCCGGGGAAAGACACGGGAGCAGTGCGCAAGTCCGAAAATGTCCAACGCCTGCCTGACAGCGGCGGACGAATTTTCCGAACTTGTAAACGGCCCGTAATAAATCGCTCCGTCATCCGCTTTCTGTTTGACCGCGCTGATTTTTTTCCATTTGCCGCGCGTTACCCTGACATAGCTGTAACCCTTGTCGTCTTTCAGCAGAATGTTGTATTTAGGCTTATGTGTTTTTATGAGATTGCATTCCAGAACAAGAGCCTCGAACTCGCTGTTTACGACGATATAATCAAAATCGCATACATTTTCGACCATTTTACGAACCTTTCGGGTATGACCCGTCTGCGACCCGAAATATTGCGAAACTCTGTTGCAAAGCACCTTTGCTTTGCCGATGTAAATAATATTCCCCGAGGAATCTTTCATAATATAGACTCCCGGCTTTTGCGGCAGAGCCGTCGCTTTTTTTCTAAGCTGCGCTATATCCATAATTTTCCTCCGAAAAATGAAAAAAGTGCATCGGACCGTACCGACACACAGCTTTCCATAACGATACTATTACTCGGCAAAACCCGAAATCACGAGTTTTGAAAGAGCATCGACAGCCTCGTTTTCATCCGAACCGTCGGCAATTATTCTTATGTCGGTTCCGCCTGTAACACCGAGTGAAAGAACACCGAGAAGACTCTTTGCATTTGCTCTGCGCTCATCCTTTTCAACCCAGATTGAGGACTTGAACTCATTTGCCCTCTGAATGAAAAATGTTGCGGGACGGGCATGAAGTCCTACCTGGTTCTGAACAGTGATATCCCTTACTACCATATTATAAGAATCTCCTTCCGGAAAATTGTTTACTCGATATATTATATCACAAACATTATTCCCGTCAATCAAAATAAAACAATACAAAAATAATTCGTGTGAAAATCTAAATAGTAACAAAAACAAAGAAGTCGATTTGTGCAGATTAACAATAGAACAAAAGGGAATTTTGCGGGTTAATCCGTTTTTTTTGCTTCCGATTCCAATTCCCGAAGGTAAATTATGTCTTTTTTCGACAAATCGGCTTTTTTTAAAAGCTCGGGACGCCTTTCAAATGTCCGCTTGAGCGACTGCTTACGCTTCCATTCGTCAACATTTGCATGGTGTCCCGAAATAAGCACCTCGGGAACCTGTCTGCCGTTCCACTCAAAGGGCTTTGTGTACTGCGGGTGTTCAAGCAAAACATTGTAGTGACTCTCCCCCGAGTATGCCTCCTCATTAGGCAGGACACCGTCGACCATTCTCGCAATGCAATCGACGAGAACAAGCGCGGGCAGCTCGCCGCCCGTCAGAACATAATCGCCGATTGAAATTTCTTCATCGACTATTTCTTCGAGCACACGTTCGTCAACGCCCTCGTAATGCCCGCACAGAAGAACTATATTTTCAAGCTTTGACAGCTCTTTCGCACGTTTCTGCGTCAAGACGGCACCCTGGGGAGACATATAAATGACATGCGGTTTTGCGTCCATTGTCGATTCGACATACTTAAAACAGTCAAAAATCGGCTGCGCCTGCATAAGCATGCCCATACCGCCGCCGTAAGGAGTGTCGTCAACACGGTTATGACGTTTATCTGCGGAAAAATCCCGAATGTTCACTGCGTTTATTTCGATAATTCCCCTTGCTGCGGCTCTGCCGACAATGCTTTCGGAAAACACCGCGCGGCACATATCGGGAAACAAAGTCATTATATCAATCCGCATCGTCAAAAATTCCTTTCAGCGGACGGATAAAGACAGCATTGTTTTCAACGTCCGTTTTTATAACAACGCTTTTTATCGCAGGCAGCAAATACTCGCGTCCGCCGCCGTCCGTAACCGCCCACACGTCATTTGCGCCTGTCTGCATTACATCGGTCAGCTTACCGTATACAACCGATTCGTCGTCGGCATCGTAAACCGTACAGCCTATAAGCTCGGCAATGAACCACTGCCCGTCCGGCAACTTTACATCGCTTCTTCTGATATAGAGTATGCGGCTGCGCAGTGTCTGCGCCTGCTCGACAGAGTCCGTACCGTCAAGCTTTATAAGAACGATATTACCGTGAGGACGGCATGAAACGACCTTTACGGCAGAGCTTTCCTTTTCGTCAAAGTAGGCCGTATTGAATTTTTTTGCAAACTCGGCGGAATCGCAACGGGGGTTCAGGCGCATTTCGCCCCGAACCCCGTGTGTACCTACTATCTGACCGAGTTCAAGGAACTCTTTGATCATTTTGAATTATATCTCGGGAATATCGATGGTAATCTCTCTGCCCGCTTTTGCGGAACGCGCAATACCGTCGATAATAGCCTGATTGTAGATAATCTGGCTTGACGGAATGGGAGAGGGTTTGCCGTATTTGACTGCGTCGACGAAGTGTCTTATCTTGCTGTAGAAAGTATCTTCCTTATTGTCTCTTACGGGAATTTCGGTTTCGACTTCGCTGCCGGCAAGGGTCTTATATACCTTGAGCGGACCGCCGATGCTGCCGTTCCAGCACTCCGTCGAGGGAATGCGAAGTCCCGCTTTTGTACCGAGAATAATGGTATCGCCTGCGGTGTCCATGTTCATTGCCCACGAAATTCTGAAATCGAGCACTATGCCGCCTTCAAGACGTACAAACGCAGCCGCGAAATCGTCAACACCGAACAGCTTTGCATATTCGGGATGATTGGGATAGTAACCGGGGTCCTTGCCGAAGAAATCGGAAGTATAACCCGAAACGGTGAGAGGCTTGGGATAGCCGACCGCATTGAGCACCATGTCAAGAGAATAGCAGCCGATATCTGCAAGCGCGCCGAGACCGGCAGTTCTGTCCTCAATAAAGCTGGTGCCGTAAGGTGTGGGAATACCGCGTCTTCTTCCGCCGCCGGTCTGAATGTAGTAAATTTTTCCGAGTTCACCGGACTCGACCACAGCCTTGAGCATCTTCATGTTTTCGTCAAAACGCGGCTGGAAACCGTTTGAAAGCATTTTGCCGCTCTTCTTTTCGGCTTTTGCGATTGCAACGGCTTCATCGAGCGTTACGCACATGGGTTTTTCGAGAAGAACGTTAACACCGTGCTCGAGAGCGTAAATCGCGCATTCCGCATGCGCTCTGTTATAGGTGCAGACGCTTACCGCGTCAAGTTCTTCCGCATCAATCATCGACTTGTGGTCGGGATAAAGACGAATGCCGTCAATGCCGTTAGCTTTGCAGAATTTTTCCGCTTTGCCCGGAATGAGATCCGCCGCCGCCACAATTTCGACATCGGGGCAGCGAAGATAGTTGTAAACGTGCGCTTCGGCTATCCAGCCTGTGCCGATAATGCCTACTTTAATTTTTTTGTCGGAATCAACGGTATTTTCGACACCGTCGGTATCCTTAAAACGGTCGAGAATGTTGTCTGCCATTTTTCCTTACTCCTTGATTGTTTCAATTATTTGTGTATGAATAAGCGAGTTTGAGCACAAAAATGATGTCGGTTCGCAAACTTTCGGTTCACCGCCGTCAAAATCCGTGCATTTTCCGCCTGCTTCCGTTAATATTATTCTTCCCGCGGCGAAATCCCACGGGGAAAGAAGTATTTCAAAATATGCGTCTGTGCGCCCGCACGCCACAAGACAAATGTCGTACGACGCCGAGCCGCTCCGCCGTATATCGGCGCACTTCATGAATACATTTTTCGTTGACGAAAAGACCTTGTCCGCATATTTGTCCCTGTAATACGGCGACGTGCCGAAGGATACGAGAGCTTCGGGCAGCGAACGTGACGAAACGGATATTCTGCTGCCGTTCAGAAAA
>CAVFAD010000075.1:0-6343 GCA_963620305.1 Bacteroidaceae bacterium
GCTGCCTTCCGCACGCCGTATGTCTGTCGCTCTCTCAAGTGCCTGCATATAATACCACCTTAAAAGCCGTTTGTCAACGGTTTTTTTCGATATTTTTAAACTTTTTTGCGTCAGTTAAAAATTATACCATATATTGTGTTTTTCGGTTTATGCGGCAACTATTTACAATATATAGAAGCTTTTATTTTTGCCGAATGCGGTAACAATAGGATAAACGGAAAATTTTTAACCTGAAGGAAGTTTGATTTATGACTGCATTTTTCAACAAAAGAAGAATAAGGAGTGTTTCTGCTCTGATAACCGTGCTGTCGCTGCTCGTCTGCGGGGCATACTTCACGCACGGGCGCACGGGCGAAGAACGGACAAGCATCACCGCGCTTTCAAAACAGGGTTCGACGGGCGAAGAAGTACGAAAAATACAAAAGAAGCTGAAGGAACTGGGGTATCTGTCCGGCTCGGTCGACGGCATCTACGGGAGCAAGACGAAAAAAGCCGTTATTGCGTTTCAGAAAAACTGCGGAATAGCCGCAGACGGCATATGCGGTCCGACAACGCTGCTGTATCTCGGACTGTCGTCCTCAACGTCAACGGGTTCAGCGGGGCAGTCTTCCTCGGACGTTTGGCTTTTGGCAAAGCTGATAGCTGCGGAGGCACGCGGCGAAAGCTACACGGGACAGGTCGCGGTGGGCGCGGTGGTGCTCAACCGTGTGGATCATCCGTCGTTTCCGGATTCGATTGCTGGCGTAATATATCAGTCGGGTGCGTTTTCGTGCGTTAACGACGCGAACTGGAACGTGTCTCCGAACGCAACGAGTCAAAAAGCGGCGCGGGATGCCATAAACGGCTGGGACCCGTCGGGCGGCGCGATATACTATTACAATCCCAAAACAGCCACAAACGCGTGGATAAGGTCGCGCCCCGTTATCACAACCATAGGCAACCACGTTTTCTGTTCATAGAGCATGAGCGGATTGATAAAGATTGCGCAAAAGCCTTGACGTAAGCGGTTTTTAGTCCTATTATATATTGTATTATATATAGGGGACTGAAAATCATGTACGACATTATCATAATCGGCGCGGGCCCTGCGGGGCTTACGGCAGCCGTATATGCGCGGCGCGCGGAAAAGAGCGTGCTTGTGCTCGAAAAGGGCGTTTTCGGCGGTCAGATGACCTTTTCGCCGAAAATCGAAAATTATCCCGGTTTTGAAGAAATTTCGGGCAATGCGCTTGCGGACAGGATGATAGGACAGGCTCTCTCGCTCGGCGCTCAAATCGAAATGGGAGACGTGACGCACGCTCAGCTTAACGGCGACATCAAAAAAGTGTATGCCGACGGAAGGTGCTACGAATCAAAAACGGTAATAATCGCGACGGGAGCGGAGCACCGCACGCTCGGACTCCCGCGTGAGGATGAATTTATCGGCAGCGGCGTTTCGTTCTGCGCTGTCTGCGACGGCGCGTTCTTTGCGAATGAAGACGTCGCAGTGATAGGCGGCGGCAACTCGGCAATGCAGGAGGCACTGCTGCTTTCCGAAACGTGCAAAAGCGTTACGGTGGTGCAGAATCTTCCGACGCTCACGGGCGAAATGTCGCTGCAGAACCGCATGGCTGAAAGAAGTAATATACACGTTATTCTCGGCAGCGTGGTCGTTTCGTATCTCGGCGACGGCGAAATTGACGGCATAATGATAAAAAACACCGCATCAGGCACGGTTTCGCGCCTTGACTGCAAGGGTGTATTTCTTGCGGTGGGTCTGCTGCCCGCAACCGCACCGTTTGCGGACGTGCTCAGCACGGACGGCGCAGGCTACGCAACGGCAAACGAAAAATGCGAAACAGCCGTTCCCGGTGTCTTCGTCGCGGGCGACTGCAGAGCAAAATCCGTCAGGCAGATAACAACGGCTGCGGCTGACGGAGCCATAGCGGCTCTCGGCGCGATAGCTTCGCTGCAATAAATCCGTACTTTTGTTTAAATATTCAAAGACTGCATTTCACCGCGATTATGTGCGTTTGTGAAATACAGTCTTTTTGTTCTGCGCCGAAAACGGCGGCAGAAAACGGTTACGTTTCGATGATTTTCAGCTTTGCGCCGTCGAACGCTTTTTGCAGCAGCTCGTCCTCATCGGGGAGCATGGCTTCGACCTCGCGCGCATACTCCGGTGTGGGGCGCGTGCGGGGGTGGCGCGGCGTAAACACCGTGCAGCAGTCCTCATACGGACGTATCGAAATGTCAAATGCGTCTATTTTGCGCGATATTTCTACTATTTCGTTCTTATCCATACCGATGCACGGACGGAAAACGGGCATATCCGCGCACTCATCCGTACATTTCAGCGCGTACAGCGTCTGGCTTGCAACCTGACCGAGACTCTCACCCGTAACGAGCGCACTGCAGCCCTGCCATTCGGCTATTCTGCCCGCAAGTTTCATCATAATGCGGCGCATTGTCACGGTGAACATTTCCTCGGGGCAGTTGTCTCTTATCGCCATCTGAATATCCGTAAACGGCACGGTGAACAGATTGATGCGTCCCGAATATTCGGCGACCTTGCCGAGCAGCTCGTGCACTTTCATCTCGGCAAGCTCGGAGGTAAACGGCGGCGAAGCAAAATGCACGGCGGTGATGCGGACTCCGCGTTTAGCGAGCATATATCCCGCGACGGGTGAATCTATACCGCCCGAAATAAGCAGGCAGACGCGTCCGCCCGTTCCGGAGGGCATACCGCCCGCGCCTTTAAGCTGGGTGCCGTGTATATAAGCGGCGGTATCGCGTATTTCGACCGTAACGGTCACGTCGGGATTGCGGACGTCAACGGTAAGCTCGGGATATGTTTCCAAAATCGCACCGCCGACCTCGTCGCATATCTGCGGAGACTTTAACGGGAATTTTTTATCCGCGCGCTTTGCCGTCACCTTGAAGGTCTCCGCGCCGAGCAGGTCGTATTCAAGATATTCCGCGGCAATCTTTTTTATCTCCTCAATGTCCTTTTCGCATACGGCGCAGCGCGACAGTCCCACGATGCCGAACACCTTCTGCAGCCTTTCGACCGCCTCGTCCATGTCGGTGTCCTCGTCGAGCGGCTCGACGGTGACGGTTGACTGCGACTTTCTGAATTTAAATTCACCGAGCGGCCGCAGCTTTTCCTTCATGTTTTTGATAAGAATATCTTCAAAGGACGAGCGGTTAAGACCCTTAAGGGCAAGCTCTCCGTCCTTAATAAGTATAATTTCTTTCATTTTGTATCCTTTTGTTGCGTGTTATTTTGCTTTTCGGGTTTTCGCAGCCGTTATTTCAGGCTGCGCAGATAGTTGACCGCTTCGGTCGCGGCTTCGCAGAATTTGTCGACTTCTTCCTCGGTCGTGTAGCGGCTCATGGACACTCTGATGGCGGAATCTATGCGGAGCGGCGAAATTCCCAGCTCCGTAAGAACCTGACTGCGGTGTCCCTTTTTGCATGCCGAGCCTGCCGAAACACAGATGCCGCGCTCGGAAAAGAAATTCACGAGAGTCTGCGACGGCATGCCGAGAATCGACATGTTGACAATGTTCGCCAGTCCGCCCTTGGGCGAATTTATAATTATCGAGGGAATCGGCGAAAGATTTTTTATAAGACGGCGGCGCAAAGACCTCATCTCACGCTGCGCGGCGACCGGGTCGGGCAAAGCCTCGGCAGCCGCACCGAAGCCGGCTATGGCAGGCATATTTTCCGTACCGGAGAAAACTCCGCCCTCCTGCCCGCCGCCCACGATAAAGGCTCGCGGAGCAAGATCGAGCTTGGAGTACAGCGCAGCCGCTCCCTTGGGTGCATGTATTTTGTGACCGCTGACGGTGAGAAAGTCCGCGCCGATTCTTCGCGGTCTTACAATCATTTTGCCGTAAGCCTGAATTGCGTCCACGTGCACGAGTGCGTGCGAGCCTGAGGCTCTTATCGCTCTGCGGGCGTATTCAACGGGATTTATCGCACCCGTTTCGTTATTCACGTACATCAAGCTGACAAGTATTGTGTCCTCGGTTACCGCGTCCATAATATCCTCGGGGTCAACCGCGCCGTCGAGCGTCGGCTTGAGCCTTACGACCTGAAAGCCTTTGTTTTCAAGCTCATCCATAGCCCTTGCAACGCTCGGATGCTCAACGGAGCTTGTCACAATGCGCGTTCCCCAGCGGCGGCGCATCCAAACGGCACTTGTTACGGCGGTATTGTTGGCAACGGTGCCGGAGGGCGCGAAGCGGATTTCTTTCGGCTGCACGGAAAGCGACGCAGCCACCTGCCCTCTCGCCTTTTCGAGAAGCTGCTTTGCGCGGATTCCGACGGAATGCTGTGAGGACGGATTGCCGTAAACGTCAGTCAGTGCCTCGGTTGCGGCTGCGACGGCTTCGGGACAAACGGCGGTTGTCGCCGAATTGTCAAGATATATTTCCAAAACAAAATCAACCTTTCAATTAAGTATAACGCAGGTCAAAATATAAACCTGCACGGTATCATTATACTTTATTTTTTCAAAGGTGTAAACCGTATATTTCGCGATTTTTTGAGAAAAATAACTCAAAACAGCAAAAAGGAAGGATTTTTAATGAAAGGTCGCGCAAAAATTCGGCTTGTTTCTTATCTGACCGCGCTATTCGCCGCGCTGACGGCATGGGGCATAACCTCAAGCGTTTCCGCAGCACGGTACAAGCGTACTGCCGAAATATCAAATCAACGCGCACTCATGCGCCTTTGCGAATATCTCGACAACATCGAAACCGACCTCACAAAGACCTCGTACGTCAATTCGGGCGTGATGCTTGCCGCGCTCTCGGACGACCTGCACAAGCAGGCGACGGGCGCAAAATCGAGCCTTTCCGCACTTTCGTCGGGCGAAACGCAGCTGTCAAATACGTATAAATTTCTGTCGCAGGTAGGCGAATACACCGCGTCGCTGAATAAAAAAGCCGCAGCCGGGGGCGAAATCAACGCACAGGAGCGCGAAGTTCTGCGCAGGCTTACGGAGTTTGCGTCGTCGCTCTCCGACAAATTCGGCTACATGAACGAGCTGCTGCAGTCGGAGTATCTTTCGTTCGGTGAACTCGGGGACGTGATGAACGCGACGGACAAAACGAGCGAAAAACAGGTCAGCTACCTTGAGGGAGTGTCCGACGCGGAAGACGCGATGGTGGATTTTCCGACGCTTATCTATGACGGGCCTTTCTCCGACAATATTCTTTCAAAGGAATCGGAGCTGCTCGGTGCTCTCGATGAGGTGACGCGCGAGAGGGCAAGGGAAAACGCGGCGATTCTCTTGGGCACGGACGCAAAGAACGTCACGGACGACGGCGAAACTGACGGAAAAATTCCGACATACACTTTTTTATGCGGCGATTTTCGCGTTTCGATGACAAAAAACGGCGGCTGTCTGCTGAGCATTCTGTCGGAGCGCGTGGGGAGCGACGAAAAAACGACGTTCGCGGCTGCTCTCGATACAGCGACGGGATTCCTGTCAAAATGCGGCTATAACAATATGAAAAGCACGTATTATGCCACCGAAAACGGAGTCTGCATCATCAATTTCGCCTATCAGGACGGCAACTGGCTCTGCTATCCCGACCTTATCAAAGTGGGAGTGGATATGACCGACGGCAAGATCGTCAGCTTTGACGCGACCGATTATATAATGAACCGCAAAACCCGCACCGCACCCGAAAACACCGTGGATGTGCAGACGGCTCTGTCAGCCGTTTCGGAGAGCCTGACGGCGAAAAGCGTCGCGCTCACCGTTATTCCGACCGATTCGGGCGGCGAACGGGCGGCATACGAAATAACCTGCGAGGACACAAGCGGCAAGACCGTGCTCGTCTATATCGACGCGCAGACAGGCGAAGAAGCGGACGTGCTGATACTCCTGTTCACAGACGGCGGCGTGCTGACAAAATAGCGCAGTCGCGCAGCTGCATTTAAAAACAGAATTCCTCCTTGCGCGATCACGGCGGCAACACTGCCCTTACCGTTCGCTGCCCGGGGAGGAATCCTGACACTCTTTTTCTTCGTCCGACGTTCTCCTGTGTCGGAGGGATTTTTCGAGTATTCACACTCTGACCCGTGTGGGGGGGTCGGAAACAAGCAAGGAAGCTTCCGAAAAGGTCTTCGTGTGAACTTCCTCTTTATTATAAAGAATTTCTGTATGCAGTCAACGTGTTGCAAAAAAATAAAATAAATAAATTCGTGCAACGCCTTAAACCGACTGTTTCCGCGGATTTTTGACATTTTCCGCAACGTAAAAATGATTTTTAAAATGCCGCCTGCACCACCATTCGTCGCAAAGACCGCTATGCTCCGTCCCGCACATCGGCGCGTGACATCCGCC
>CAVFAD010000076.1:0-2414 GCA_963620305.1 Bacteroidaceae bacterium
CCGTATTTCACATTTCGCATTAAACAAAATGCTTGTGAGATACGGTCTTTGTCTGACTTCGCGTTTTTGATGAAAATTGTCACAGAAACCCCGCCATCGGATTCAATCTAACAGCGGGGGGGGGATTTCACTTCTTGGCTTATTTTTACTCCTGCATTGAAAAAATAAAGGTTACGCTCGGCAGCAGGTACTCTGCCTGTGACATGCAAAAGGTTTCATCGGGCGAAAAAATAATATGGTCGCACAACATTGCGCCGAATTTTTCCAACAGCTGCGCGAAAGTTTGCGTTGTTGCCAAATCGCCCTGTGACGGAGCGGCAAGTGCGCGCGGATGGCTGTGCGCCAACACAACCGCAGCAGGAAAAACCGAAAGAATTTCCAGAAATATGGACTTAAGATTCATGTTGATTGTGTCCGTTTCGTCGCTGTTTTTGCATATGGTTTTGAGCACGCGCCCGGCATTGTCCAGCAGCAAAATAACGTATTTTTCGGTTGTCATTTCGGAAAAATACGGTTTCAGATATTCGATTGCCTCGAGTCTGTTGTGAACCACTGCACCGGCTTCGGTGCGGCTGCGCTGATATTCACTGAATATTTTCGGGATGAGTTTTATGAGGACTGCGGTGTTCACACCCACACCCTCAACGTGGAGCAGGGCATCAAAGGGTGCATCAAAAACATTTGCAAGTGAACCGAATCGGTCAATCAAACGGTGCGCAAGCTCATTCGTGTCACGGCGGGGAATTGAATAAAACAGCAAAAGCTCGAGAATCATGTGTTCGGGGAATCCTTCAAAACCCGACGCGGCAAACTGCTGACGCAGACGCTGACGGTGATCCTCATGCGGATTTTTCTTTTTCGTATCTTTATCGGCAGCTTCACTTGCGGTTTCGTCGGTGTTTTTACCGTTATCTTTATCTGCGGCTTTGTCTGCTTTTCTGTCAGCGCTTTTCTTCGTGTTGTTCTCTGCATTTTTATTCGTGCGTTTTTCTTTGTCCTTATCCCGAGCCGTATGTATCAGTCCCTTTTCTGCAGTTTTCGGCAAACAGCCGAGCTGTTGTGTCGTTTTCGCGCACACACCTGCGGATTTTATCATAATTTTCGGCTGAAATCAACACAAAAAAACTGACTTTTCTAAAAAAATTTAACTAAATCGATGCGGCGCATTAACAAAAAAACAGTTGAAAACGGCAGCTGCAGCAGTTATAATAGGTACAAACGAAAATCTTTCCGATAAAGGGGCAGTTGCCATGAAAAAAGCAGTCAGTCTTGCGATTATTTTTATTCTTCTTCTTGTTGCGTTCGCGTCCTGCGGTTCGCCCGAAAAAAAGCTTATCGGCACATGGAAGGGCGATGTAGAGGTTTTGGGCGTTACGGCAAATTACGAGTACGTCTTTAACGAAGACGGCACCGGCAAAATGACAGGTTCGCTCGGCGCGGGTGTCGCGTTTACCTACAGCGTAGCCGAAGACGGCACTCTCAGCATTGTTACAACGCTTCTCGGTGTGGAAAGCACAAGAACCTACACCTTTGCGGTCGAGAAAAACACCCTCACACTTACCGAAAACGATACGGTTATTACTCTTACAAAAGCAGAGTAAACAGCCGAATCAGGCAGAATACGTGCAAAGACATCCGTGACGGGAGTCTGTGCTGTGTTCCGAGGCTGCATCTTTTTCGCCCGAAAAAACTTTTGCATGTCACAAAGAGAATGCACGGTGCCGAACGCAGCTTTTGTGTTTTTTGATGTTTTAATGCAGTATTAAAAGGATAAGCCGAAAAAGTGAACCGTTCCGCCGATGAGATTGTATCCGTCGGCGGGTTTTTGCAATTCACGAAAATATACGGCAGCAGCACGAACCGTATCTCACAAAGAATCTTGTTTTTTGCAAAAATATACTGTACCGCTGCGTTCGGTTTTTTTCGCGTTGTCCGATGCGGTTTTTACCACGCGTAATCTTCCGCAAGGCTCATAAGCTCTTCTTCGGACAGAACGGTGATTCCGCGTGCAAGGGCTTCGCGTTCGCTTTCGGTAAAAATTCTGCCCTCAATGTTTATTTCGGTTATCGTGCAGCCGTTTTTGTCGGTAAAAACAATCGCCCTGCCGTCGCCGCTCATCACGGCGGCATATGATGCGGTTGCTTTCGCCGCCGAATCGCCGCCGTCCGCTTCAAAGAAATACAGACCGCATATAAGGGTGCACAAAATCATGACCGACAGCAAAAGAAAGAGAAGTTTGCTTTGCCTGTTCATAGGATCACCTTTTATAACAAAACTGTAATCATATTTTTCGAAAAAAAATGAAAAAAATACTAAACAAACCGAGAAAAGTATGATATACTATAAAAAATTTGTACCTTTTCCATGTATTCTATTTTTAACGGAGCACAAAAGCGTATGGCAAAAGAAAAAAC
>CAVFAD010000076.1:2447-6307 GCA_963620305.1 Bacteroidaceae bacterium
CCGTAAACAAAAAAAAGAAAAAGAAAAAACGGAACAAAGGTCTGACCGTATTTCTTACGGTGTTCCTTATCTGTTTTATGGTTGCGGTGGTTGCGGCAGGCTCAATTGCGTTTACCGTATTCTACGATATAGGTCTTATAGGGCACATAAATCCCGACAAAGAGGTTGCAGGCGTAGACTACATCGACCTGAACGAATACATAGCCAATCAGCAGCAGACCACTATCGTTTATGCCTATGACGATGACATGAAAGAGCAGGAGATAGCGCGTCTTCACGGTTCGCAGAACAGAATCTGGATAAAGATAGACGATGTCAGCGATTATGTCAAAAAGGGGTTCATTGCTCTTGAAGACAAAAGATTTTATCAGCACAAAGGTGTCGACTGGATAAGAACCGCCGGCTCTGTAGTTTACGACCTGCTCGGAAAAGATCTTCAGGGCGGCTCGACTATCACGCAGCAGCTTATCAAAAACCTGACGGGTGAAAATAAAAAGACTCTCATCAGAAAATACAACGAGATAAAAAACGCACTTGCGCTCGAGCGTCACTACAGTAAGGACGAAATTTTCGAAGCGTATCTCAATACCGTGTACCTCGACATGGGGTGCTACGGCATAAAGACGGGCGCGGAGTACTACTTCGGCAAAGAAGCAAAGGACCTCACTCTTATGGAGAGTGTGACACTGCTCGTCATAACCAACGCTCCGCGTAAATATAACCCCATTCTCAATTACGACAACAATCTCTCCCGCGCAAAGCTCTGCCTCGGCTACATGCTCGAACAGGGCAAGATAACGCAGGAGCAGTATGATGCCGCGCTTGCCGAAAAGCTTACTTTTGTCGGACATCTCTCCAAAAATACCGAGGAGGAAGAAGCGGAAGAAACCGGCGACAACGAGTATCAGAGCTACTATATCGACTATATTATAGACACGGTCATAGACGACCTTATGGCGAAATACGGTTATTCCGAAAACGAAGCATGGCGCAAGGTGTATTACGGCGGACTTAAAATTTATTCAGCCGTCGACATGGATATACAGAGCGAAATGGAGGACGTTTTCTACAACAGAATAACTTTCCCGAAGGAGGAGGACACCGAAGAAAATCCCGCGATTCAGGCTGCAATGACGGTAATGAATTACGAGGGCAGAGTGCTCGGCATTATGGGACAGCTCGGTCCGAAAACGGGCGACCGAGTGCTCAATATCGCAACGGATTCTCCTCGGAATCCCGGTTCGTCCATAAAGCCGCTGAGCGTGTATGCGCCGGCTATCGAGCTTAACAATTTCTACTGGTCGTCGTATCTGCCCAACTTCGGAATCATGCTTGCGGGCAACACCAAGGCATGGCCTACGAACTACGGCGGTGTTACGGGCAGCATGAGCGATCTGCGCAATCTGCAGGAGGCTGTTGCTCCGTCGCTTAACACTATTCCTGCCAGAATCGTTCAGGCTCTCACTCCCGCAAGATGCTACAATTTCCTGCGCGACAATTTCCACATTTCCACGCTTGACCCCTCCGACGCCAACTATGCTCCGCTGGCTATCGGCGATATGCTTAACGGTGTTACCACGCTCGATATGGCTGCGGCATATGCAACGTTCGGCAACGGCGGCAAATACTACAAGCCGTGGTGCTACTACAAGGTCACCAATTCTTCGGGCAGCACCGTTATTCTTGAAAAAGACAGCGAACCGCAGCAGGCAATAAGCGCGGGTACTGCCGACGTCATGAACCGTATGCTCCAGACCGTAGTCACCGCATCGAACGGTACTGCGCGCAATTACCCCGTAAAGGGTTTTACGCTCTTTGCAAAAACCGGTACTTCTTCGAGCAACAAGGACAAGTGGATGTGCGGCGGCACTCCGTACTATGTCGCTGCCGCGTGGTCAGGCTTTAAGGATAACCGTGAGATAAATACCAACTATTACACATCTTATCCCGCAGCGCGGGTATTCCAGGAAGTCATGAACCGTATACACAGCGGATTGGAATCAAAAGAATTTGAATACAGCGGCGATGCCGTACAGCGAAGCTTTTGTACCGTAACGGGACTTCTCGCGGGCGACTCCTGCTATTCGGTGAAGAGCGGCTGGTTTAAGATTGACAATCTCCCGGGTGTTTGCTCCGGCAATCACAGCAGCGGAAGCGATTCGGGCAGCTCAGGTGTCATTACCGTTATCGGATGAGGTGAAACTATGGTAATACTGTCGGTGGATTACGGTGATGTCAGGACGGGTGTTGCCGTGTGTGACAAAAGTGAGTTTTTGGCTTCTCCCGTTTGCGTAATTACGGAACACAACGCCGACAGCCTTGCCGAAAAGCTGTGTATAATTGCGAAAGAGCATAAAGCGGAAATGCTCTGCGTAGGTCTTCCGAAAAATATGGACGGCTCCGAGGGTTTTCGTGCCGACGCATGCAGAGAGTTTGCCGAAAAGCTGCGTGAAAAGACGGGACTGCCCGTTGCGCTGCGCGATGAACGGCTTACTACCGTCAGTGCGCACAGGCTGCTTAACCTAAACGACGTACGGGGCAAAAAAAGAAAACAGACCGTCGATGCAGTATCGGCGGTGCTGATTTTGGAAGATTTTATCGCATTCAGAAAAAACAGCAAATAAAATACCTATCGGTATAATATATCCCTCTAAACCTCTTGATTTTTTGTTATTATCAAGAGTCCGTTTAGGGGGATTTTGCTGTTGTCGGCGGGAACTGTTTTTATTTGTATGCGTTATATTTTGTATTTATTGCAATTTCACGGCGGACAGGCAAGCGGGATACGGAAAAATGCAAAAGCGCATTCGCCGTGTTATTTGCCGGCTTGTGAGGCTTTGATTCGTTTGTACATATCCTGCATTTGTTTGTCGATTTCCGAAATTTTGTCGGCGCATTCAAGCATTTCCTCGTTTATTCCCGTCGGCAGGCGCGATTTGTCGGCTTTGTAGCGTATGTCGTGCTCAAGGCTTGCCCAAAAATCCATGGCGACGGTGCGAATCTGAATCTCGGCGCAGACGAACTCCGTGCGATCCGACAGGTATACGGGCAGACGAATATCAAGGTGAAGCGAACGGTAACCGTTGTAATTCGGCGTCTTTATATAATCCTGCCGTTTGATTATTTCAACGTCTTTTTGCCGTTCGAGCATTTCCGCGACGCGGTAAACATCGTCAATATAGTGACAAACGACGCGTACCCCGGCGATATCGTTTACATTTTCGCGCGCGGAGGCAAGAGTGACGGGTTTTCCTTTTTTCTGCAGCTTCGCCGCTATGCTTTCGGCGGATTTTACGCGGCTTTCTATATGGTGAATGGGATTTCGGGCATAAAGCACATTGAACTCGCTGTTAAGTACCTCAAATTTCAGAGAAAGCTGTTTTACCGCGCATTCGTACAGATTTCGGACTGTGTCATATTCGGGGTCATCAGAAAAAACAGCAGTCCGGTTTTTGAAATTATCCGTCATTTTTATATTTTCCTCCAACGTTTCATTTGTATGTCCCGCAGTACGGCGGATTGCCTTTTTTACAGATCCGCTCCGCTGTTCGGCGGATTTGATTTTGCCGTTAGTTCAGTAACCGTAAGCTGACGGGAGTCGAACCCATGCCGCCCGTCAGCGTCCCTTTTCGGCACTTTTCGCCCTTTTCGTCTTGACTTGCGTCAGCAAGACTGCACCTCAAAAAACGAAAATTGCTCGAAAATTAACTGCTGTCGGGTGCAAAGCAGTTTTGCCTGAGCCGATTTATATCAGGCAAGGCAAAGCCCGAAGCGAATACTTGACGTATTTGCGAGGGTTTTAACGCAGCATGGGCGGAAATCAGCCTGTCAAAACCGACACGGGTTCAACTCCCGTCAGC
>CAVFAD010000077.1:0-6178 GCA_963620305.1 Bacteroidaceae bacterium
GTGCGATGCTGTGCAGACTGCCGATTTTATCAGCAAAGTAAAAACAAAGCGGCTTCTCGACAAAATCGAGGGACTGGCAAGTGTTTATCAGGCATCCGCGCTGAAAGAACAGGTTTACGTGGACAGCCGCGCAAAATGCGGAAATGAGAAGATTTATTATTTCATCGATACGTTGGACAACGCGATAAAAACAGAGAAAAAAGTAAAGCTGCAGTATACCAGACGAGTTCCGGGTGATAAATTCTCCACTGCAAAAGCACAGCGCGAATTTGTCCTGAGTCCGTATTCCATGATATGGTCAAATGACCGCTATTATCTTGTCGCGAATAACGGAAAGTACGACAATCTTATGAATCTGCGCGTTGACAGAATTGCCGAGATTGAAATACTGAAAGAAAAAGCGCGTCCGTTCTCAGAGGTTTGTGCTTATAAAAACAGATTCGATACAGCCGACTACATCCGAAAAACATTTAATATGTTTGCCGGAGACGAGGAAACCGTCGAGCTGCGGTGTAAAAATTCCGTGCTGGAAGAAATGCTTGACAGATTCGGCGAAAATATTACACTGCGCAGATGCGGCGAAGATTCGTTTCTTCTTCGAACCGAGGCTTTTGTGAATGACGGACTTGTTTCGTGGATTATGCAGTTCGGCGGCTCAATAAAGGTCGTGTCTCCGCAGAATCTCGGCGAAATGGTTGCGGAAAAGGCAAAAAGAATTTGCGAGCTTTACGCTCACGGGTGCTGATATGCGGTATAGGTTTTTTGATATAAACGACCTGACGGAAGACATGGTCAAAAAATATTATCCCATGCTCACCGAGCACAAGAAAAATAAGCTGAAAGAGGAATCCGATCCTCATGAGCGCGCGGTCGGCTTTTGTGCCGAAATGTGCGCACGGCAATGTCTTTCGGATGAGTTTGACTCGCCCGAGTTTTCGTTTTCTTTACTTGTAAATCCGAATTCCGCAAGCGCGGTCAGCAATTATGCGGCGTCTCTCAGCGTCGTAAGCGACGGCGACTGTGTTGCGTGTGCCGTTGACAGGGGAGCGTGCGGTGTCGGTATATCAAAGGCGGAGGAATTCGAATTTTCCGAGGCGCAGTCGCTTTGCACCGACAGAGAACTGCGTGATATATTTTCTTTTTCGGTGCATTCCTTTGCCGACATCGTAAACAGAAAAACATGCTGCGAGCCTGAACCGACGGAACGTTTTGCACTTTACAGGGCACTTAAGGAGGCTTATTTCAGAGCCAGCGGGAGGTCGGTTCGAAATAATTTCAGGTATGCGGAATTTGTAATCGGGGAAAGCGAAATCGCATGCTCCGATAAACTTTTCAAAGTGTCGGCACATGAATTTCACAAAAACAGCAAATATGTTTTATGCGTGCTTACAGGGAGGACAAAATGAACAAAGTAACAATTCAGGGCAACGAGTTTTATTCCGACGGCAAACCGATAAGAATTGCAGCCGGAGCAATGCATTATTTCAGAGTTCCGCGCGAATATTGGCGCGACAGACTTTTAAAACTCAAGGCGTGCGGCTTTAATGCAATCGAGACGTATGTTGCGTGGAATCTGCACGAAAAGGAAGAGGGAGTCTTTGATTTTTCGGGACAGCTTGACCTCGGCGCATACCTTGATCTCATAAATGAGCTTGGCATGTACGCGATAGTCCGTCCGGGACCCTATATCTGTTCGGAGTGGGAATTCGGCGGTTTCCCGTGGTGGCTTCTCAAGTATGACGGCATGGTGCTCCGTTCGATGGACAGACTGTATCTTGAAAAAGTCGACAGATATTTTGATGCGCTTATCCCGATAATTTCCGTTCGTCAGACGGAATGCGGCGGCAATGTTATTATGATTCAGGTCGAAAACGAGTACGGCAGCTACGGAAATGACAGCGTATATATCAGATATCTTGCAGAAGGGTTGAAAAACAGAGGTATCAGCGCGATTTTGTATACTTCCGACGGCGATTGTGATTTTATGCTTTCGGGCGGCACTGTTCCCGAAATTCACAAAACCTGCAATTTCGGTTCGAATCCGTCGGGTGCATTTAAAAATTTGCGAAAATTTCAAAAAACGGGACCGCTCATGTGCGCGGAATACTGGAACGGGTGGTTCGATCACTGGACGGAAAATCACCACTTCCGCAACCCGTCCGACGCTGCCGACTGCCTCGGCGACATTCTGAAATGCGGAGCATCCGTGTCGGTGTACATGGCTCACGGCGGTACCAATTTCGGCTTTATGAACGGTGCAAACTGCAACGATGAGGGGGTATATCAGCCTACCGTAAGCAGTTACGACGATGATGCGCCGCTTAACGAATACGGTGCAATGACGGAAAAATATTTCAAGATGCGCGAGGTGCTTGCCGCAAACGGATTCGTGAACGACGGAATCGAGATATCCCAACCCGAAACGGTGTCCTATCCCGATGTGACATTGACGGAGTGTGCCGACCTGCTTGACAATCTCGGTCTGCTTTCGACTCCGGTTGACAGCACTTCTCCCATGCCTATGGAGAAGCTCGGTCAGGGGTACGGCTACATCGTGTACAAAACAATAATAAAGGGTCCTAAGGAGAAAGCGTCGCTCAACATGACGGTACATGACAGGGCTTATGTCTTTTTGGACGGTGAGTTTGAGGGCATAGTATACCGTAATGACAAAAAACCGAAAATCTCGTTCGCAGTTCCGGCTGCCGGTGTCGAGCTTACGATTATAGTTGAAAACATGGGACGTGTTAATTACGGTCCCTCTCTGTGGGATCCGAAAGGCATCATAGGCGGGGTGCGTCACGGTCAGCAGTTTATTTTTCATTGGAAAAATTATACCCTGCCGCTTGACAATCTGTCCGCGCTTGTGTTTGATTCTCCGAAAAAGCTTAAATTTGAAAAGCGACCGGTTTTTCTCCGCGGTAATTTTACGATAGACGGTGAGCCTAAGGATACGTTCGTATATCTTCGCGATTTCAAGAAAGGAATTATTTGGGTCAACGGAATATGCCTTTCACGCTTTTGGCACGTAGGCCCGCAAAAGACCGCATATCTTCCCGCACCGTTTCTCAGGAGCGGCGTGAATGAAATCACGGTGCTTGAAACGGAAGGCTTTAAGAAAAATACCGTCACACTGACAGATAAGTGCGAGCTCGGCTGACAATCCGCCCGAACGTGCAAAAAATAATAAAAGGACTGTATTTCACTCGGTTTTGACCTTATGAAATACAGTCTTATGTTTTTAGGTTAAATTGCACTCATGCTGTCCGTCGGCTTGAATCGGAGCCGTCAGGACTGCGAAGCGTAGCGTGTTACATAGTTGTCGTTTACAAACTTGAGCGCATTTTTTGCTGCAAGCGAGGTGAACGAAGTAGTTGCTGCATAATCCTTCGTCTGTTCTTTTACCGCGTCCTCGGCTTCGGTCATTTTTTCGCTGACGATGGATTCGCGAATGGTTTCAATCCACTCGGCTTCGTCGTGCTTGCCGACAAAGTACATTACGTGCCAGCCGTATGTCGATTCGATAAGTCCGACATCGCCGACCTGTCTTGATTCGTCATAGACCCAGTTTTCAAACGGTGCGACCATTTTGCCGAGCTCAATATCCTCGTAAAGTCCGCCGTTGTCATCTTTCGTTGAAGAGGTGTCCGCGCTGTTTTCGTTTGCAAGTGCTGCGAATGCGTCTTCGGTCTGTTCGCCTGCTTTGTATTCGTCGAGAATCGACTTTGCCTGTTCATATGTCTTGAGAACAACATCGACGGAATATTCCGAGTTTTTGCTGACGACTGTTCCGTCGGATGCCGTTGCGTCCGCGTCATCGCCGTCTGTGGATTCGCCTGCGCTTTCCATGCTCGACTTGACATTCGCAAACGAAATAAGGATATGGCGGGCGGAGGCGAGGGGAGTCTCGACTCTGTATACGGGTTTTGTTACATAAATGACATAAACGTATTTGTCGGTGGTGCAGGTGGTTTTGTCGCCTGCGGCACGTGAAGCATCAAACAGCCATTCGGCAAGATCGCTGTCTATGTTTGAAGAAACGGTTGATTTCGATACACCGTTGAGGATTGTTGCGGTATCGTCTTCAAATGTTTCTTTGTCATCCTCTGCGGCATATTCTTTTGCAAGCTTCGCAAACGAAGCTTCATCCGTTATTTTCGCAAGCATTTCTTCCGCAAGCTTTTCCTGCTCGGACGGTTCTTTGTTTTCTTCTTCCTCGGCTTCGGTCGAAGCATCGGCATCTGTCGATGTATCCGCCGCCTCAGTCGTTTCGGCATCCGTCGCAGCGGTTTCATCCGTCTGTGTCACGTCCGCAGCCGTTTCCGATTCCGTTTCCGTGTCGGTGTCGTCGTCGGGTATTTCAAAGCCGAAAAGTCTTACGTTTACCTTTTGATAATCGGTGGGATCCTCGGCATACTTCGCTTCGATATCTTCCATCGAAACGCCGTCGGAAAGTTTTTCTTCCTCGTCGGTACGGTACTGTGAAACAAGATATTGCTCTTCAAGCAAATTGCGAAGAATCTTTTCGTTGAGTCCTTTGCCGTAAAGAAGGCTTATGTATCTGTCGACCGAATAACCGGAGTCCTTGCAGGCATCCTGTATGTCGGAAATCGTGCTGTCGATCGATTCCTTGCTTTCGTCGGAAAGCGTCATGCCCGCGTCGTTTGCAAGACCGATGTAATAGCTGTTCGATTCGAGGGTTTCTTCGATGTAGTTGCGGAAGAACTGATCGTATGTAATTTCTTCGTCATCCTGTTTTGTGGTCTGTGCCGCAGGGTCGACTGCAGGGTCAAAGCCGAGCGTAAAGCCGTACTGCGACTGATACGACTGTGCCTGATATGCGTACGTCTGGTAGACGGATGCATAATAGTAGTTGTATTCCGCGACCGAATACGATCTGTCGCCGACTTTAAGAGCTGTGATATATCTCTGCGGTATGCCGTAAGCGTAAAGCCCACCGCAGACCGAAGCAAGCACTGCAACGACAAGAACTGCGATTAGAACCCCCCTTACGACTGCAACGGAATCGTGAGTCTTTGCGGATTTTTTCGAGGCCTTTGCGATCCTTTCTTTCCGTTCGGAACGGTAATCGTCTTTTTTGTTTTCATTCAGAGCCATGATATAGCACCTTTCGTATTTTTTTGGTGAGAGACACGCACAAAGCATGAGACGCACTCAACAATTGGTTATTATATAATATTTTTTCGGAAAGTACAAGACATTTTTGACAATTCACCGAAAATCCCCCTCCGTTATTGACATCGCAGGAAAAAAAAGTATAATTTACACTGAGGTGATACTGATGCTTTTGACATTGGACGTCGGAAACACCAATGCTACGATTGGGTTTTACGATGCAGAGAAGCTTGTTTTTACCGCGCGTCTTTCAACGGATACAAAAAGGACGGCGGATCAGTATGCTGCGGAGCTTGTTTCCGTTGCAAAGCTCGGAGACGTTGCACTCGGGGAAGTGAACGGCGCAATAATCAGCTCCGTCGTTCCCGAGCTTACGTCAACCTTGAAAAACGCAGTAAAAATTTCATGCGGAGTTTCCGCACGCGTACTCGGGCCGGGACTGAAAAACGGATTGAATATCCGTATCGACAACCCCGCGCAGCTCGGCGCAGATCTTGTTGCGGGAGCGGTTGCGGCTATCGCGTCATACGAACTTCCTTGTCTTGTTATGGATCTCGGCACGGCTACGAAGATAAGCGTTATCGATGCTGACGGCGTTTACAGAGGCTGCACCATATCGGCGGGCGTCGCGATTTCGCTTGCCGCACTTGCGGGTTCGGCGGCGCAGCTTCCGACAGTAGACCTTAATATCGAAGTGTGTCCCGTGTACGGTACGAATACCGTGACGAGCATGCAGGCGGGTATTATTCTCGGAGCGGCATCAATGCTCGACGGTCTTTGCGACAGAATCGAGGAGAGTCTCGGTCAGCCGATAAAAACGGTGGTTGCAACGGGCGGACTTGCCCGCGATATTACGAGGCATTGCCGCCGCAAACACACGTACGACCCCGATTTGATTTTACGAGGACTCCGTATTATATATGAAAAGAACACTTAAAAAGTCGGTGTAACTCGACGGCTTCGGATTTGTGCCGTCCGCCGGTTTCGGTAAGCTGACGGGAGTCGAACCCATGCCGCCCGTCAGCGTCCCTTTTTGGCACTT
>CAVFAD010000078.1:0-6175 GCA_963620305.1 Bacteroidaceae bacterium
GACAGACAGACAGACAGACAGACAGACAGACAGACAGACAGACAGACAGACAGACGTTAACTGCCTGTTTTCAGGTATTTTTTCGCGCAGCAGTTTAATTTGAAACAGAATCCGATGATTTTATGCATTTCGTCGGATTTTTTGTCGTTAAAAAAGACACGGGAAATATAAACGAGGGGAGGGAGAACCCGTTATTTGTCTCAAGGTGTCTTTTTGAATAAAAAAACAAACAGAAAAGAAACAGTGAAACGGAGGATTTATAATGAAAAACAGTAAGCGGCGAAGCCTTCGCCGTGTGTTGAGCCTTGCGCTCACGGTAATGATGCTTCTCTCGGTCGCTCCCGTGACCGTGTCTGCGGCAGCAACATATAAAACCGGCGATACTATCGAGTTCGGCACATATCCGCAGAGTAAAGTGACGGATGCAACCGTTACCGCAAAACTTGAGGAATTAGCCGGCGACGTTTCCGGCTGGACGAGCTACAACTACTACGAACCGGACGCTAATGATACCTATGTTGTTAAGAGTGACTACATGAAATATACCGATGTCGAATACAACGGAGAAAAATATCGCGGTGTGTATTTTACAAAGTATCGCAGCAGATGGGCAAGTCGATCTGACACGGATACAAGTACATATTTGTATGGAAGCGGATATCGCGCCAACACAAGTTATTGGTTTAAGTACGAGCCGATAGCGTGGAAGATACTTTCCTTCGATGCTGCAACTGAAAAAGCAATGGTGTTAAGCCAAAATGCGATTGATGCACAGCAGTACTATATTATATCCACAAAAATAGACGATACAAAAGCTACGCGAACAATTAATGAGCAAACGGTTTATGCAAGCAATTACGAACACAGCGAAATTCGTGTATGGCTTAACGAAACATTCTATAATGCTGCTTTTAGTAACGTCGATAAGAGTATAATAGTTAAAACAACGCTTAATAACAGTGCTATAAATACTACTTCTGCTTACAACAGTGGTTCCACTACGGACAATGTGTGGCTTTTGAGCTATGCGGAAGCGATGAACACAGCTTACGGTTTTAGCAATGAAAAAGGCAGCGACACGACGAGAAAGGGAGCATATTCTGAATATGCACAGATTCAGGGACTTAGTACATATAGCAATGGTTCTTCACATTGGTGGCTTCGGACACCTGCTTACGATACAAGTGCGGGGACTGTTAACTACAATGGAGCAATGAGCAATTCTGATGTGCGTTATACATACATCGGTGTTCGTCCCGCAATGACACTTGAGATTCACGACTATACTGCCGAAACCGAAAGCAATGATTATATTAAGACCGCTGCGACCTGCACCGACAAGGCAGTGTATTACAAGTCCTGCACCGTGTGCGGCAAGTCGAGCGAAGGCACGGTAGGCGAAGCGACCTTTGAGGGCAGCGCACTCGGACATGGCTTCACCAAAGAAGTTATTGACGAAGCGCATCTCGCAACCGCTGCAACATGCACGGCGAAGGCAACGTACTATTACGGCTGCTCGCGCTGCGACAAAATCGGCACGGATACATTCGAAAACGGCGATGTGCTTGCTCATAATTTTGGCGCATGGACTCCCGTTGAGGATACAAAGACCCATACAAGAAGCTGCGAGGACTGCACATTCTCCGAAACGGGCAACTGTGCGGATGCCGAACCCGTTTGCACGGCGGCTGCCTGCACCAAAAATGCCTACACCACATATACATGCGATGACTGCGGTTATGTTTGGGTCGTCGAGGACGAAAACACCGCACTCGACCACGTATACGGCGAGTGGAAAACAAACGGCGACGGAACGCACACAAAGACCTGCGGTAACTGCACATCCGAAACCGACGGACACGCCGTGACGGCAGACTGCACTTACACCGATACCGTAACCGCTCCCAACTGCGAAGACAAAGGTTACACGACCCACACATGCACGGAATGCGGTTATTCCTATGTTGATACTTACGTTGACGCACTCGGTCACACAGAAGCGACACGTACGGAAGAAATAACCGGCTCTACCTGCACAGCCGCCGGTTCGCACTATGTAATCACATATTGCACGGTTTGCGACAAAGAGCTTAAGAGAGTAACCGAATCGGATGCCCTTGCTTCTCATACCTACGGAGAAGAACACAAAGAGGACATGGTAGAAGCAACATGCGAAAAAGCGGGCAGTTACAACAACGTAATACGCTGCACGGTTTGCGATCTCATTAAAAGCAGTGAAAAAGTTACTATTCCCGCCACGGGACACACCGAAGCCGACGCGGTGACGGAGAACACGGTAGCGTCCACCTGCACGGTCAACGGACATCATGACGAAGTGGTTTACTGCTCCGTCTGCGACAAAGAGCTTTCGAGAGTTGAAAAGGAAGATGCCCTTGCCGAGCATACACGCGGTGAAGCGAAAAAGGAAAACGTAGTTGATGCGAAGTGCGAAGTTGCCGGCAGTTATGACGAAGTCGTATACTGCACGGTTTGCGACAAGGAGCTTACGAGAGAAGCGAAGACAATCGACGCACTCCGGCATGAGCTTGCACAGCATCCCGCAAGCGCACCCGATTGCCTCAATGACGGTAACGAAGCATGGGAAGACTGCCACAGAGAGGGCTGCGGCTATACCACATACAAAACTATCCCCGCACTCGGTCATGACTTTACGGAAGAAGTGATTGACGACGCGCATCTCGTTTCCGAAGCAACATGCACAGCCAAAGCGGTTTACAAATATGACTGCACACGCTGCGACGAAATCGGCGAAGAAACATTCGAATACGGCGACGCACTCGGTCACGACTTCACGGCGGAAGTGATGAGTGATAAATATCTCATTTCCGGCAAGACCTGCACGGAAACGGATAAATACTATAAGTCCTGCACTCGCTGCGCTCTTTCGAGCAAGGGCATGGAAGGCGAAGCGACATTTGAAGGCAGCGATGTTGTTCTCGGTCACAGCTTTACGAAAGAAAATGCGGATATTGAGTATCTCAAGACTCCCGCAACCTGCACCGCAGCAGCCGTATATTACAAGTCCTGCATTCGCTGCGACCTTTCGAGCAAGGGCATGGAAGGCGAAGATACATTCGTTTACGGCGTTGCGCTCGATCACACTCTGACCGAATGGGTCGTAACCAAGGCAGCGACATGCACGGCAGAGGGCGAAAAGACGCGTCACTGCGAAAACTGCGAATTTGTCGAGACAGCAGCTGTCGAAAAGACCGCTCACGCGGACGCGGACAAGGACGGCAAGTGCGACGAATGCGGCGGCGATATGACATCGTACTGCAAGCACATGTGCCATTCCACGAGTAAATTCACGCAGTTCTTCTGGAAAATAATCAGATTCTTCCAGAAGCTGTTCAAAATCAAGCAGGAATGCGCCTGCGGCGTTAAGCACTGGTAAGCCTGATAGGTAAAACCGAATAAAAAAAGCACCCCGGAGCATTTTATGTGCTTCGGGGTGCTTTGCAAAATTTGTGCTTGACAAACGGCGCGGATTATGGTAATATATCGCCTGTAAAGAAACGGACTTTACACACCTTATGAAGGGGAGATCGGCGTGGCTAAGGATCTTGAAATCACAATCTTGCTTGATTTTTACGGCGATATGCTTACGCCCAAGCAGCGTGAGTTTCTTGATTACTACTATAACGAGGATCTTTCGCTTGCCGAAATTGCGGTGAATGTCGGCATCACCCGTCAGGGCGTGCGCGATGCGATAAAAAGAGCCGAATGTCAGCTTTATGACATGGAGCACCGTCTCGGTCTTGTCGAACGCTTCAGAGAGGTGAAAAAAGGACTTGAGGAAATCACCGAGTGCGCAAGCAAAATAAGCGCGGAAAACCGCAAAACGGGACTTTCACGCGAGATAAGCGACCTCACGGTGAGAATTAAATCTATAGCTATTTCACTTTCGGAATAAAAGGAAAGGAGCTGATACCATGGCATTTGAAGGCCTTTCCGATAAGCTGGACGCCGCCTTTAAGAAGCTCAAAAGCAAGGGCACGCTTAACGAAAACGACGTTAAGGAGGCAATGCGCGAGGTCAGGCTTGCGCTTCTCGAAGCCGACGTAAGCTACAAGGTTGCCAAGGATTTTACCGCGCGTGTCACCGAAAAGGCGATAGGCGCAAAGGTAATGGAGAGCCTCACACCCGCGCAGACGGTTATAAAAATCGTCAATGAGGAGCTTACCGCTCTTATGGGCGGCACACAGGCGCGGCTCACCGAAGCTTCACGTCCGCCGACGGTCGTTATGATGTGCGGACTTCAAGGCTCCGGTAAAACAACACACTCCGCAAAAATCTGCAAGATGCTCAAGGGCAAGGGACACCGTCCGCTTCTCGTTGCGTGCGACATTTACCGTCCCGCCGCGATAAAGCAGCTTCAGGTCATTGGCGAACAGGCGGGAGTACCCGTTTTTGAAATGGGCACGGAAAATCCCGTGACTATCGCGTCCGAGGCGGTAAAGCTTGCCAGAGACAAGGGCTACGATTACGTGTTCCTCGACACTGCCGGCCGTCTGCACATAGACGAGCAGCTGATGCAGGAGCTTAAGGACATAAAAGCTGCCGTCAAGCCGCACGAGATACTTCTCGTTGTCGACTCGATGACCGGTCAGGACGCGGTGAACGTTGCGTCTTCGTTTAACGACGCGCTCGGCATTGACGGTCTTGTGCTTACAAAGCTCGACGGCGACACCAGAGGCGGTGCGGCACTTTCCGCACGTGCCGTAACGGGCAAGCCGATAAAGTTCGTCGGAATAGGCGAAAAGCTCGACGATCTCGACGTTTTTCACCCCGACAGAATGGCTTCGCGTATACTCGGCATGGGTGATGTGCTTTCTCTCATCGAAAAAGCCGAAACCGCGCTCGATGAGAAAAAAGCCGCAGAGATTGAAAAAAAGCTCCGTCAGAACAGATTCGACCTTAACGACCTGCTCATTCAGATGGAGGAAATGAAAAAGCTCGGCTCGATGAAGGACATTCTTTCGATGATACCGGGACTCGGCAAAAAGGTGAAGGATGTCGACATTGACGACCGTCAGCTTGACAAAACAAAGGCGATAATTCTTTCGATGACACCGAAAGAACGCGAAAAACCCGAGATAATAAATCCCTCGCGCAAGCGTCGTATTGCGGCAGGCTGCGGCATGCAGGTCGAGGACGTTAACCGCCTGTTAAGTCAGTATAAGCAGATGCAGAAGATGTTTAAGCAGCTCGGCGGCAATAAGGGCAAGCAGAACAAAAAAATGCGCCGCATGATGCCCCCCGGCGGTTTTCCGGGCATGAAATGAGTTAAACACACTTAACGGCAAGTGTTTAAATAAATAAAATTATGTTATTCGGAGGAATAAACAATGGTAAAAATCCGTCTGCGCCGCATGGGCGCAAAGAAAGCACCCTTCTATCGCATCGTTGTTGCCGATTCGAGATATCCCCGTGACGGCAGATTCATCGAGGAAATAGGTTACTATGACCCCATGAAGGAGCCTAAAGTCATCAAGGTCGATGCCGAAAAAGCACAGCAGTGGATAAAGAACGGCGCACAGCCCACCGACACAGTCAAGGCTCTGCTCAAGAAGTCGGGCGCAATTGACTGATTTTTTCCCACGGAGGAAAAGCAATGAAAGAATTACTTGAAGGTCTTGCAAAGAGCCTTGTCGACAACCCCGACGGTGTAACGGTTACAGCGGACGAAGTGAACGGTGACGGCATTACTGTTTATCATCTTCACGTCGACGAGAACGACATCGGCAGAGTTATCGGCAAGCAGGGCAGAATCGCAAAGGCGATAAGAGTCGTAATGCGTTCGGCTGCAAACCGCAGAAACGAAAGGATTCAGGTCGAAATAGACTGAACCCGACAAAATCAAACGGAGGCTGCGTGTCTCCGTTTTTTTATGCTCTGCGCTCCGAAAATCCGCTTTTTCTACGTCCCGTGCAGCTGCACCGAAGGCACCGTGCGCCGCTTTTTTGCGGACGGCTGCCGCATTTTTGACCGAATCGGTTGACATGCTGAGGCGTGTTTGCTATAATTTGATATAGCAGAGGAAGATTGTGAAATTATGAAAGAAACGGTTGACAAAAATGTTGAATCCTGCGACAATTTTTAGACAGACAGACAGACAGACAGACAGACAGACAGACAGACAGACAGACAGACA
>CAVFAD010000079.1:0-1156 GCA_963620305.1 Bacteroidaceae bacterium
GTTCTGGCACATCTCAAGCGCAGAAACGGCGACACCGCCCGCATTTACAGCCTTTGACGGTGCAACGGCTTTCATGCTTTTCTTAAGGAACCCGAGAGCCGCATTTGTGGTGGGCATGTTTGAAACTTCAATATAGTACTGCGCGCCGCATTCGACGATGCGCTTTGCTTCTTCCGTGTCAACCTCGTTCTGAGTCGCGCACGGCATGACGATATCGCACTTTACGCCCCACGGCTTTTCGCCCGGATGGAATTCCGCGCCGAACTTTTTCGCATAGTCCTCAACTCCGAGCTTGCCGTTCGCACGCATTTCGAGCATATAGCTTATCTTTTCTTCAGTCGATACGCCGTCCTTGTCATAGACATAGCCTTCGGGACCCGAAATTGTAAGCACCTTTGCGCCGAGCTCCGTAAGTTTTTTCGCCGCGCCCCACGCAACGTTGCCGTATCCGGAAAGCGTAACGGTCTTGCCCCTGATATCATCGCCGAAGTGCTCAAGAACGCTCAGAAGATAATACACCGCGCCGTATCCCGTAGCCTCGGGTCTGATGAGCGACCCGCCGTACGAAAGACCCTTGCCCGTGAGAACTCCGTTGTTAAAGCTGCCCGTAAGGCGGCGGTACTGACCGTAAAGATATCCTATCTCTCTGCCGCCGACACCGATATCGCCGGCGGGAACGTCCACATCGGGACCTATATGTCTGTAAAGCTCCGTCATGAAAGACTGACAAAAGCGCATGACCTCACCGTCACTCTTTCCGCGCGGGTCAAAATCCGAGCCGCCCTTTGCCCCGCCTATGGGCAGTCCCGTAAGCGAATTTTTAAAAGTCTGCTCAAAACCGAGGAATTTGAGTATTCCGCTGTATACGGTGGGATGAAAACGCAGACCGCCCTTATAAGGACCTATTGCCGCGTTGAACTGGAAGCGGTAGCCTTTGTTTACCTGTATCTTACCGCTGTCGTCGACCCACGTGACGCGGAAAGATATTCCCCTGTCCGGTTCCGCCATTCTGCCGAGAATGTCAAATTCCTCATACTCCGGGTGAGCATCGACGAGCGGCTCTATCGACGTATAGACTTCCTCCACGGTCTGAAGAAATTCCGCTTCGTGCGGATTTGCCTCTTTTACCTTTTTGATTGTTTTCTCAATGTAGCCG
>CAVFAD010000079.1:1214-6125 GCA_963620305.1 Bacteroidaceae bacterium
CTGCGGTAGGTAAAAAAAATATGTTCATAGATTACTCCAATAAAGTACGATTGTCAAGCATTTTATTTGGACTTTTGCATTTATTTTTGTGTAAAAACAGACGTGTTAAAGTCAGATTTATATATGTCATAAAGCAGAGATTATATCTGCCGTATTATATGGAAAAAATTTGTAGGTACCATAAAAAATATTTATAGGAATCAAATCCGCATTTTCCGTCAATACTCTTTTTCGGACAGCCGCGAAGCACGGAGCGGCTGCGTTAATCCGACGGGAGTCAAAGCCATTCCGCCCGTCGGCTTAAAATGAGGTGAACGGAGAAAAATGCAATACCTGAAAGTCAGCATCAGCTCGGTGGACACCGCCGAACTGAAAACACTGAATGAAAAAGAAACAAACAGTCTTCTGTCAGGAGCGGCAGCAGGGTCGCGCCGCGCACGCGAGGAACTTATAAAAGGAAATCTGCGGCTTGTTTTATCTGTCGTGCAGCGGTTTTCGTCGCGCGGAGAAAATCCGGACGATCTGTTTCAGGTCGGCTGCATCGGACTTATCAAAGCCGTCGACCGTTTCGACCTGACGCAGGGAGTCAGATTCAGCACCTACGCGGTGCCGATGATAATAGGCGAAATACGCCGTTATCTGCGCGACAACAACCCCGTCAGGGTGAGCCGATCGATGCGCGACACGGCATACCGCGCAATGCTCGCAAAAGAAAACATGACTGCCGAAATCGGCAGAGAACCGACGGTCGAGGAAATCGCCGAAAAAATCGGACTCCCGCGTCGGAAAGTAATCATCGCGCTGGAAAGCGTCACCGACCCGGTGTCGCTGTCGGAGCCGATGTATACGGATTCGGGCGATGCGGTAAGCATTGCGGACAGAATAAGCGGCGGCACGGAAGAAAAAGACTGGATAGACGAAATGTTCATAAAAGATGCGATTGCATCTCTCTCCCCGCGTGAAAAACAGATACTGAACAGGCGTTTCACCGACGGAAAAACCCAGACGGAGGTCGCACGTGAAATCGGCATCTCACAGGCGCAGGTCAGCAGACTCGAAAAATGCGCAATCGGAAAAATGCGCGGCAGTTAAATCACGTACCGTCATAAACCGTCGGCAGACATCATAATATTATACGGAAAACCGTTTCGGGAGTGCATAAGTTATGATGTGCTGTTTGCAGGAGCTTTACGGAAAAACCGTAATAAGCGTGGAAACGGGAGCGGAGATCGGCTTTGTCTGCGATATCGAAGCGGACACGTGCACGGGCAGCGTTGCCGCAATCAAGGTGCAGGTGTCGGGCGGCGCGGTATTCAAAAAAGCCGAAAAGCTCCGTATCCCGTGGGAAGATATCGAGGTCATCGGCAGTGCCGCCGTGCTCGTGAAAAATGCGGAGCCGCCGCCGAAAACCAAAAGCGGCGGTCCGCTCGCCGGCTTTTTCGGGAAATAACAAAAAGCGTCGTCAAAAAGCGGCAAAAGCGACAGTTAAACGGAAAAACGGATAAAAACACAAAAAGCGATTGACTTCCCGTGTATGTCATTGTATATTTATTAGGTTTACATAACTTTTCAAAAAAAGGACGTATTCCCGATGAATTTTTCAATGATCGTTTCTGCAGTTCTTCTCGGCATCGGCCTGTCAATGGACGCCTTTGCGGTTTCCGTCTGCAAGGGTCTTGCCGTCGGTAAAGTCAAGCTGTCGCACATGGCTGCGGCAGGAGCATGGTTCGGCGGATTTCAGATGCTGATGCCGATTATCGGTTACTTCCTCGGTTCGTCGTTTCATTCTTACATAGAAAAATATGACCACTGGGTAGCATTTGTTCTCCTTGTTCTGATAGGAATAAACATGCTGCGTGAAGCTCTTTCGAAAAAAGCCGACGACGGAGAAGCTGACGCAAACGCGTCTTTCGGATTCACGACAATGCTTGTAATGGCAGTCGCGACAAGCATAGATGCACTTGCCGTCGGCATTGCGCTTGCGATGGAGCCGGAAACAAACATTTGGCTTTCGGTGGGGTGCATCGGTGCGACAACGTTCATACTGTCGGCGGCAGGCGTAAAGGTCGGCAGCATATTCGGCAACAGATTCAAACGCAAAGCAGAGATAACGGGCGGCGTGATACTTATCGTTTTGGGGTTAAAAATACTCCTCGAGCACCTCGGCGTGCTCGCTTTCTGACGGTAAGCCGCAAAAAAAGCGTCACTACGGTGAGATAAGCGTTATATTTTCAACAATTTCCTTAAAGACGGGAGCACAGTCCGCGGCGGCTGAGCTTCCGTTTTCGTTAAAGACGACAACTGCGTATTCGGGGGATTCGAACGGAAAGAACCCCGCAAACCACGTGCAGAGCCGTTCGCTGCCGTTTTCGTCATACTCGCCCGTCTGAGCCGTTGCGGTTTTTCCCGCAGTGCTGCAAAGCTCCGTGCTGCCGTTTTTGCCGGTTCCCTCAAGCATATTCATGTAGAGAGCCTCGTTTATCCGTCGGCATACCTCCGGCTGTGCCGCCGTTTCGGTTGTTTCCGTTCTGTATTCGGCATATTTCTCCCCTTCTCCGTCAACAAGATATTTCAGAATATACGGCTCAATGTATGTCCCGCCGTTGGCAAGCGCACCGTAAGCCGCCGCGACCTGAAGCGGAGAAGCAAGCAGCTCGCCCTGCCCGAAGCAGAGATTTGCAAGCATTCCGCGCTGCGTATTTTCATCGCATGAGGGCAAATTGCCCGCCGCGCTTTCCGCGCCCGAAAACAGCCTTATCCCCTTTCCGAAGCCGAACGCGGAACATGTGCCGTACAGCGTTTCGGGCGACGAAGCCAGTCCTTTTTCGATAAAGTAGCAGTTGCAGGAGTTTTCAATCGCACCCGTGAGAGTTATCTCGCCGTGATGTCTGCGGTCATAGCAGTTAAATGTCAAGTCGCCGACCTGCACGCTGCCCGTGCAGGTGTACACAGCGTCGGGATCGTCTCCGTCCGAAACGGCGGCAGCGGCAATAAACGGCTTAAAAACCGAGCCGACGGGGTACGCGCACAGTGCCCTGTTCAAAAACGGCTTGCGTGAATCACAGAGAGCCTCCGACAGAGAATCGACATCGTATGTCGGCACCGATGCCGTTGCCGCTATCTCTCCCGAGGACGGGCGCAGCACCACGCACGCGCCGCACTCGATATCGGAATTTTCGAGTGCTTCTTCAACTATACGCTGAATGCGCAAATCGACCGTCAGAACAACTCCCGCAGGCGAATCATAATTTTCGTCCGTAATAGCGACCCCCGCTCCCGGAATCGGCTGTCCCAATGCGTTAACGGAATATTCCGCCGTCACACTCCCCGAACCCTCTGCAAGGATTCTGTCAAACGCACGCTGAATACCGCACACACCGTACCCGCTCCCGTCGGTATACCCTATAATGTGACCGCAGGACGTGTTTTCGGATGTTATTTGCGTCAGCGTCACCGCTTCGGAACGGTATTCCGTGTCCGTATTTTCGCCGTCGGACACTTCGACTGCGGCAAAGCAGCCGCCGTCGGCAGACGATGACAGCCTGACGCAGACCGTTTTTTCTTCATACGGATAAAACGGATTCATGTTGATATCGTAGATTTTCCCGCGGCTCTCTCCGAGAGTACAGCTTCGCGTGCTCACGCTGTTTGCCGCTGCGGGATATGCCGATTTTCCGCCGATATATGCAGTGCGCCCCGTTACGGCTGCAAGCAGCAGACAGAATACGGCAAACATGCTTACGGGACGCTTTGCAAATACCTTTCGATTTTTTCTCATTTGCGGTCACCTCCGTCTTTTCGGATATTATTGCCGAAAATCATGCAAATAAACGCCGTCCGCGCAGCAGCGGCGCATACCGCTTGCAATTCCCCGCGTGCTGTAGTATAATATCCGGCGGGATAAAACCGAACGGCGGCATTCCGCCTGACGCGGGACATCGAAAAAAAAACGAAAGCGGTATGCGCATTCGGGCTCACGCTTCGGTAAATTTCAACGGACAACAAAAATGCAGACGAACGAATACGGCGCGCTGCCGCTCAAGGAATATATTCCGTTTATGAAAAAACACAAAAATGTCGGAAACGCCGTGCTGTTTTCGGCAATTTCCTGCGTGCTGCTGATTTTTCAGCTTATACTGATGAAAAGGAATCCCGTAAACATCGTCTTTGACGTTGTTATTCCGATAACCGCTGCTTTCACGTTCGGCTGCTACGCGATAACCATGGCAATGGACAGACCCGTAATACTTATCTGTCCGCCGACGGTCTATTTTGTGTCGCTCCTCATAAACCAGCTCATCTCGGTCGAGGTGGGTGTTGAGGACACCTATCCCGTTTTTACGTTTCTCGAGCTTATTCCGTATCTTTTCTTCTGCGTTTCGGTCTCGACGGACAAGCTGAAAAAGGTAACGGACAAGGTAATAAAGGGCGGCTGCGTCCTCACCGCCGCAACGGGTGTTGCGGTAACAATCCTTTCGGTGTTTTTTGAGATAACGCTCTATAAGCGCAGTGCGGATTACATTTCGCGCACGTTCGGCTTTGTATGCAGTCTTTTCGCGGTTATGTTTATTTATCTCGCGATGATTCAGCTGCTGAAAATATCGGGACGCGACAAAAGAATACGTCCGAAACGTCTCAGAAAAAGACAAACAAAAAACAGAACAAAAAAACAGAGTAAATTCCCAAAGTAAGTTCCACAGCAGGATACCGGTGGATGTTAGCTTGGGAAATAAAGGAAGTTAATAAGGGAAACTCGGAAGGAATCCGGAAAAAAGCGAGTAAATGAAGGCATTTTACGGGCGACAAATGAAGACAAGGCAACCCAAATAAGCCCGAAGAAAAGCTTTCCCGGACTAAGTTCCACTATGGTAGAAGTTACTATGGGAAGAAATTACTTCAGCAGAACAGGAG
>CAVFAD010000080.1:0-3186 GCA_963620305.1 Bacteroidaceae bacterium
AGAAATCGAGTGTCCTCATCCAACTCTCAGGTTGGTTAAGAACACTCGATATGGTCGGAGTGACGGGATTCGAACCCACGACCTCCTGGTCCCGAACCAGGCGCACTACCAAACTGTGCCACACCCCGTAAAATTTTTACTTTCGAAAGCTATAAAACTATAACATATCGCAAGGTAAAAGTCAATAACAAAATCACAAGAATTTTGCCGAGAATGTAGATTTAATCACAAGAATTTTACCGAGAAAAAGTAAATCCCCAATCAAATTCACGCTTTGTTTTATGCGCACATCGGGTCGTCTTTATTTGTTTCACGCATTTTGAAGCAAAGCATACGGCATACTGCGGCGGCGACGCGGAAATATTTAAAAAAAACGGAGAATATTGAAAAGAATTTGCGGAAAAACTATTGACAAAACGCAAAAACGGATATATATTATATAGTGTTAGCACTCAAAGGGTGAGAGTGCTAACAGGAATCGATACCGAAAGGAGAGCGTTTAGTACGGAGCTTTCAGCAAGAAAAGAAAAGATTCTTTCTGCCGTGACGGAGTATTACACGTCGACAGGTGAACCGGTCGGCTCAAAGTTTGTCTGCGCGGTGCTTCCTATTAACGTTTCCTCCGCTACCGTGCGCAACGAAATGGCGGAGCTTTCGGATATGGGATACCTCGAACAGCCTCACACTTCAGCCGGACGCATCCCGTCGGACAAAGGCTTTAAGTATTACGTCGAAAAGCTGATGCCGCACATCACGCCGTCCGATTCGGAGGCTCTCCGAATCGTCAGCAGGCTCGATTTTAACGAGGGCGACCGCAGACGCGTGCTCCGGCAGAGCTGCGACGCGCTTGCATCGGTTACGGGGAATGCGGCGATTGCCACCACTCCCGCGTCGGTCGATGCCGTGGTTAAAGGCGTGCGGCTTCTTCCGCTGGCTCAGCGCACGGCAATGGTTGTCGTAATGACTTCGGGCGGTACGTTCAAAAGCCGTATAACGCGGCTCGGCGAAGATATCGACTATCAAACGGCGGAGCTGTTCTGCAACACCTGTGCGGCGAATTTCGTCGGCAGAAAAGCAGAGGACATAACCGCAGCCGATATTCAGTCGGCGGCAGCCTCAATGGGAGAAGCAACGCTTATAACGGCACCGCTTTTGGTGTGCATGTCCGATGCACTGCGTGAAACGGTGAAAGCCGATGTCATAATCGGCGGCAGAGAGCACCTGATGAAAAATCCGCTGATACGTCAGCGTGCGGCGGAGCTTACAGAGCTGCTTGACGACACGTCATTGCTGTATGAGGTGCTTCGCAATCGGCCGAAAGAAGGTCTTTCGGTAAAAATAGGCAGAGAAAACAGAGTGCCGTGTCTTGAGAACGCAGCCGTTGTAACGACGGTGTATTCAGCCGACAGCGGAGGCAGCGGACTCATAGGCGTTATCTGCCCCGTAAAAACCGATTATTCGCATCTGCTGCCTCTTGTCGGTTTCACCGGTGATGCGGTAAGCAGGATATTAAACGATATGAAAGGACGAGAGTAATGGCGGAACAAGAAAATAAATGCTGCCGTGACGGGCAGACCTCCTGCGCCGACGAAAACGCGAAAGAGACTTCCGAGCAGACGGAATGCTGCTGCGATAAACAGTCCGACACGGATACGGACTCGGATAAAAAACAGAAAAACGGCAAGTGCAAAAAAGAGCTTGAAAAGGAGCGCAAAGCGCATGCCGAAGAAATTAAGTCCATGCAGGATAAGCTCGATACACTGAACGACAGGTTCTACAGAGTAATGGCAGAGTACGATAATTTCAGAAAAAGGTCACAAAAAGAAAAGGACGGCATTTATGCCGACACAAAGGCGGAGGTTCTCGGCAAGCTTCTTCCCGTGATAGATAATTTTGAAAGAGCCGCATTGAGCGGCGACGATTTCGACGGGTACCGCAAGGGAATCGAAATGACGGTATCGCAGCTTATGGATACGGTTAAATCTCTCGGAGTCGAGTCCTTCGGCGAAAAGGGCGACGGGTTCGACGCGAACATACACAACGCGGTAATGCACGCGGAGGACGAAGACGCTCCCGAAAACAGCGTTTCGGAGGTCTTCCAAAAAGGCTACAAATTAGGTGACCGCGTTCTCAGATGCGCCACCGTGAAAGTGGTCAACTGAGTTTTAAAACAGATAAAAGCAAATAAATTTTTAATCTATATAACGGAGGTAAAGTATTATGTCAAAGGTTATAGGTATCGACCTCGGTACAACAAATTCATGTGTAGCAGTTATAGAGGGCGGCAAGCCCGTGGTTATCGCAAATGCAGAGGGTTCGAGAACTACCCCCAGCGTTGTTTCGTTCGGCAAGAACGGTGAAAGAATAGTCGGTCAGACGGCTAAGCGTCAGGCGGTCGTAAATCCCGACAGAACAATTTCTTCAATCAAAAGACAGATGGGCTCGGACTATCGCGTCAAGATAGACGACAAGTCCTACACCCCGCAGGAAATTTCCGCAATGATTCTTTCAAAGCTCAAAACGGACGCGGAGGCTTATATCGGCTCGACCGTGACCGAAGCGGTCATTACCGTTCCCGCATATTTCACCGACGCACAGCGTCAGGCAACAAAGGACGCGGGCAAGATAGCCGGTCTTGACGTCAAGAGAATCATAAACGAGCCGACGGCGGCGGCTCTCGCTTACGGCATTGATAAGGAAAAAGACCAGAAGGTCATGGTTTACGACCTCGGCGGCGGCACGTTCGATGTTTCGATAATCGAAATGGGCGACGGCGTTCAGGAAGTTCTTGCTACTGCGGGCAACAACCGTCTCGGCGGCGATGACTTCGACCAGAGAGTCATTAACTGGATAGTTTCGGAATATCAGAGAACCGACGGAGTGGATCTTCGCGGCGATAAGATGGCAATGCAGCGTGTTAAAGAAGCTGCGGAAAAGGCAAAGATAGAGCTTTCGGGCATCACAACCTCCACTATCAGCCTTCCCTACATCGCGAGCGATGCAACAGGCACAAAGAACCTTGAAATGACGCTTACCCGCGCCAAATTCAACGAACTTACGTCCGACCTTGTCGAAGCGACCATGGGTCCCGTACGTCAGGCTATTTCGGACTCCGGTCTCAGCATTTCGCAGATAGACAAGGTGCTTATGGTCGGCGGTTCGTCGAGAATCCCCGCAGTTCAGGAC
>CAVFAD010000080.1:3196-5809 GCA_963620305.1 Bacteroidaceae bacterium
GTTCAGGACGCTATCAAGTCCTTTACGGGCAAAGAGCCTTTCAAGGGTATCAACCCCGATGAGTGCGTAGCGGTCGGCGCGGCAATTCAGGCGGGCGTTCTCGGCGGCGAAGTCGAGGGACTTCTTCTGCTCGACGTTACTCCCCTGTCGCTCGGCATCGAAACGCTCGGCGGCGTGTGCACCAAGATTATTGAAAGAAATACAACCATTCCTACCAAAAAGAGCCAGATTTTCTCAACCGCAGCCGACAATCAGGCAAGCGTTGAGGTTCACGTGCTCCAGGGCGAAAGAGAATTTGCAAAAGATAACAAGACGCTCGGCAGATTCATGCTCGACGGCATCATGCCCGCAAGACGCGGTGTTCCGCAGATTGAGGTTACTTTCGACATCGACGCGAACGGCATAGTTCACGTTTCGGCAAAGGATCTCGGCACGGGCAAGGAGCAGGCGATCTCCATTACGGCATCCTCCAACATGAGCAAGGAGGATATCGACAAGGCAGTTAAAGACGCGGAGCGTTTCGCGGAAGAAGACAAGAAGCGCAAGGAGGAGCTTGACACTAAGAATGCGGCAGACCAAATGGTCTACGAGAGCGAAAAGCTGCTCAACGAAAACGGCGACAAGCTTTCGGAAGAAGACAAATCCTCGATTTCAGCTGCGGTCGATTCGCTTAAAGAAGCTCTCAAGGGCAACGACATGAACCTTGTAAAATCGCGTCAGGAGGAGCTTCAGAAGAAGTTCTACGAGATAAGCGAGCGCATGTATCAGGCGGCTGCGCAGCAGGGACAAAACGGCGCACCCGGCGCGGGCTTTGACCCCAATGCGGCTGCAGGCTTCGGCGGTGACAACGGTCCGACCGATGCGGATTTCACCGATGTCGGCGGCAATAACTGATAACGGATACACACTTAAGGTGGGTTGAGCCTTTTTAAGAGGGTTCAACCCTGCCTTTCGATTACAGGCAAGAAGGATTAACGGGTAATTTATATGGCAGACAAAAGAGATTATTACGAGGTGCTCGGCATTCAAAAGGGCGCGTCGGCAGATGAAATAAAAAAAGCCTACCGTGCAATGGCAAAAAAATATCACCCCGATCTCCATCCGGACGACAAAGAAGCGGAGGCGCATTTTAAGGAGTGCAACGAAGCATACGAGGTTCTGTCCGACCCCGAAAAGAAGTCGCGTTACGACAGCTACGGCTTTCGCGGCGTTGACCCCAATTACGGCGGCGGCGCGGGTGCGGGCGGCTTCGGCGGCGGCTTTGACGGCGGTTTTGACATGGGCGATATATTTTCGTCGATATTCGGCGGCGGCTTCGGCGGTTTCGGCGGCGGCAGCTCGCGTAATCCGAACGCACCGCAGCGCGGCAGCGACCTGCAGGCAACGCTCAATCTGACCTTTGAAGAAGCCGCTCTCGGCTGCAGAAAAACCGTTGACATACCGCGAATAGAGGTCTGCGCGACGTGCTCCGGCTCGGGCGCGGCAAAGGGAACGAGCGCACAGACGTGCTCACGCTGCTCCGGAAAGGGATACGTCACGACGCAGTCACGCACACCGTTCGGTACGATTCAGTCGCAAAAACCCTGCCCCGTCTGCAGCGGCAAGGGTACGGTTATTCCGAATCCCTGCACCGCGTGCAAAGGCACGGGCAGAGTGCGCAGGACGGCAAGGGTTGAGGTCAATGTCCCCGCAGGTATCGACGACCGCCAAATGTTCACCGTTCCGGGACAGGGCAACAAAGGCTCGAACGGAGGCCCCGCAGGCGACCTCAAGGTCGCGGTGTACATCAAAAAACATCCGTACTTCAGACGCGAGGGGTATACGGTATATTTTGACGCAAGGGTCAGCTTTGCGCAGGCTGCGCTCGGCAGCGAGCTTGTAGTGCCCACCCTTAACGGCGACGTCAGGTTCAACATTCCCGCAGGCACCCAGCCGGGACAGGAATTTAAGCTCAGGGAGCGCGGTATTCCGAACGTCAACGGACGCGGCAGGGGCGATCAGATAATAACCGTCAACGTCGCGGTGCCGACAAAGCTCACGGAAAAGCAGAAGGAGCTGCTCCGCGAGTTTGATGCCGAAACAGGCTCCTCTGTCGCGGGCGAAGAAAGAAAAGGCTTTTTCGGCGGCAAAAAGAAAAAATAAAAGCGAACCGAAACGCGGTCACGGATTGTGTCGGTTTCGGCGAAAACAAAGCATTGTCGGATTGTGTCGGCAGTGCTTTTTTCGGTGTGAGCGGTTGGTTTTGCGGATGAGGTACCGTTGATTTTATGTTCGACCGTCGACCGACGAAACGGTATTTGCATGGGTTTTGTGTCGCGGAACGCTCAGTGCGCGTTCCCTACGGCTTCGCGGGAATTATCGTATACTTTTTATAAAACGTACATTCGTCATCCGACCGTTAAATGGATTGTATTTTTCATTATCTTGCAGTCGTGCCTTTGTAGGGAACGCGCACTGAGCGTTCCGCGACCGTAAACGTAAAACGGGTCACAAAACGTGCGTGCGACCGATAAACGTTGCGTGGGTTGAAATTTACATTGTGTAAAAATGTTCCGTTAATTTTATGTTCGACCGTCGACCGACGAAACGGTATTTGCATGGGTTTTGTGTCGC
>CAVFAD010000081.1:0-5759 GCA_963620305.1 Bacteroidaceae bacterium
CATTAAACAAAATGCTTGTGAGATACGGTCTTTGTCTAAATATAAATATAATTGTATATTTGACGTAAAATGCACAAAATGCAGAAAACCCGCCGTCGGATTCAATCTAACGGCGGGGTGGGTCATTTTCTGTTTTATTTTTCAGTTAATTTCCAAAGTAAAATCTGCTTTGCTTAAGCTGACGGGAAACATACGAACTGTCGAAAATCCCCGCTCCGGGAAGTATAGGTTAGTTTTGTGGGGATTTAGGCTACATTATTTTTTTCAGCACCTGCGTCAGCGACGCAGTTCGCTCCGATATAATTTTTTCAGGGTCATCCGTATATTCGGCTGCATATGTTTTTCCTATATTGATTATCCGATACACGTCGTCGATGCAGTAAAAGCACTTCAAATGCCGCTCTGCGGAATGTGACACAGCCGTTATTCGGGATGCGTGCGAAACAGAATACGGAACTCCGCAGCATACGGTTTCGAAAAACGGCAGGAACGGGGTGTATTGCAGTAAACTTTTTGTTGCAACGGTTATTTTTGTTTCACCGGACACTGCAGCAGTCAGCGCGGAAATCTTATCGCCGTCGGACAAGCCGCCGTGAAAAAGTCCGTGTGCGATGCATTTTTTATCAAGCCGTTTCGAAAAATTTTCCGCTTCCCGTCTGTTGTCGAAGAAAACAGCCGTCCGTGTACCGCGTTTTGACAGAAAATCAATCAGCGCATTTTCACGTTCCCGAGCATTCGCAAACAGCTCCGAACTGAAGTTAACGGCAGTTTTGCCGAGCGCGACGGCATCCGTACTTCCGAAATAAGAAAGAAATTTTTTATCAAAAACATATTCCGACCCGGAAAACAAAGCAATAAGCGTCATTTTCGCGGGCAGTCCCGCCCGAATATCGCTCAGCCTTTTGTAGTCGCCGACATAGCCGTATTCGGAGCGTTCGGCGACTTCGGCATTCAGCAGTATTACACTGTCCGTGCCTCGCCCGGCGGCATCCTCCCAGAACGGCAGATCATATAAAACGCTTGCGGATTTAAACTCCACGCTCGGATGTTCCTTCAACGCTTCAAATGCTGTCGGCAGTATACCGTTTCCCGGAAGAATCACAACGGTTCTGTGAAAAACACTCTCGGCACAGCGGCATATTTCCGAAGCGGACGGCGAAATATCAGGCGCAAAACAGCAGTCGCAGCCTTCCCCCTTAGCTGCCGATATCAAATTCAATATATCCTTGTCGCATAGGTTCATTTTCACATGCTCCTCCACACAAAACGAAGTACGCAACAGTTTGATTACATTTTATTCAGTTATTTTGTAAATCTTATGACGTTCCAGCTCAATGCGGGTACGCGTACAGTGGCGAAACCTGCATCAATGTCGGCGGCTTCGCCTGCGGCAGGAATTACATTGTTCGGATTTTCTTCCGTATTAACGGCGTTGATGTCATCGTGATGCAGAACGCTGTGCGAAGCATAATGAAGTTCTCCGAATGAGCGGAGATCGATTTTCAGTTCACAGTCCTCGGTCAAGTCTCTGTTGACGCAGAAAACCGTAACCGCGCCGTCATCGTTCAGTACTGCGGTCGCGTCTATGACGGGCACGTCGGTAAACCAGTCGGTGTCATAAAGCGGAGAGTCGACGAGTGCCCGAAGGGAAGTTCCTCTGCCGTATTTTGACGCTTCCATAAACGGATAGAATATCGTCTGCGCCCAACAGCCGCCGCCGTTTTTCGTCATAATCGGCGCGATAACATTGACAAGCTGCGCCATGCACGCTATCTTAACTCTGTCGGCGTTGCGTAAAAACGTAATGAGCATTGAGCCGACAAGCAGCGCATCCTCAAAATTGTAGATGTCCTCAAGCAGCGGCAGAGCGCGTCCCCATTTGTCGCGCTTCCATACTTCTTTATCCTGTTCCGATGAATGATACCAGACATTCCATTCGTCAAAAGACAGATTTATCTGTTTCTTCGTATGCTTTTTGCCTTTTATTGCATCACACAGCGAAACAACGGCGCGTATGTAATCGTCAAGTTCCATGCTTTTTGCAAGGAAAGAGCGCGTATCGCCGTCCTGATTGCCGTAATATCTGTGAAGTGAAACATAGTCAACGTGATCGTAACATTCCGACAGAACCTCATATTCCCAATCAATAAATGTGCTCATTGTATATCCGGACGAACCGCAGACAACAAGTTCAACGGACGGATCGACCCATTTCATCAGCTTTGCCGCTTCGTTCGCCGTTCTTGCGTACTCCTTTGCTGTTTTGTGACCTATTTGCCACGAACCGTCCATTTCGTTGCCGAGACACCACAGCTTAATACCGAGGGGTTCTTTTTTGCCGTTCGCAATGCGCATATCGGAGAATTTTGTCCCAGACGGATGGTTTGCATATTCAACCGCGTCCCGTGCGTTTTCCGCGCCGCGAGTGCCGAGATTTACGGCATACATAAGCTCTGAATCGGCTTTCTTCGTCCAGTCGTAAAATTCATGCAGTCCGACTTCGTTCGTTTCAGTGGTAAACCACGCAAGGTCGAGCCGCTTCGGACGGGACGCTTTGTCGCCCACCGAATCTTCCCAGTTGAACCCCGAAACGAAATTGCCGCCGGGATAACGCACCACGGGAACACCGAGTTTTTTTACAAGTGCGAGAACATCTTTTCTGAACCCCTGTTCATCGGCGGTCGGATGATTCGGTTCATAGATGCCGCCGTACACCGCACGTCCGAGATGTTCGATAAAAGAACCGTAGATACGCGGGTCTATACGCGAAATAATATAATCCTTATCGAGTTTGACGGTTGCCTTTTTCATTGTTTTTCTCCCTGTTTTCTTTAATGTTTGTCGAGCGTTTTCAAAAACGACATTCTGTGAACCGGTGAAATGCCGTATTTCTTTATCATTTCGTAGTGGAGTGCGGTAGGATACCCTTTGTGTTTTGCAAATCGGTATTCGGGATACTGTTTGTCAAGTTCAAGCATAAATCTGTCACGGCTCACCTTTGCGAGCACAGACGCGGCAGCTATTGAGATTGATTTCGCATCTCCCTTTATTATGGTTTCTTCTTTGATGCCCGTGTGAGGACGGCGGTTGCCGTCAACAAGAGCAATGTCGGGACGGACGGCAAGTCCGTCAAGTGCGCGTTTCATCGCAAGAAATGTTGCGTTTAATATATTCAGGCTGTCTATTTCTTTTTCATCCGCACTTGCCACGCTCCATGCCGTCGCCTTTTCCTTGATAATACTGAAAAGCTCATCGCGTTTTTTTTCGGTGAGTTTTTTTGAGTCGTTAAGACCTATATCCTCAAGTCCGTCGGGCAAAATTACGGCTGCCGCAAAAACGGGCCCCGCAAGAGGTCCGCGCCCCGCTTCGTCCACACCGCACACAACGGAAAAACCTTGTGCTTTATATAAATTTTCGTATTCGTAAGTCATTTTACGGCCTTTCAAACGATATTTTTCCGAGCTTGCCGCCGCGCAGCTCATCGAAAAGCATTGTTGCGACGCGCAGCGTGTCAACCTCTCCGCCCGAAATGAGCATACCGCGTTTTCTTCCGATGCACTCGAGCAGCTCATACGGCTCCATGTCGGCAAAATCGGTAACCTTATACCGTTCGGTCAGCCGTTCGGGATAGTCGCGCGCGAGAATCTCAAGCAACTTCACGGCAAGCTCCTCGGTGTCGAGTATAGCATCCTTTATTCCGCCGGTAAACGCAAGCCGATATCCGACATCGGGATCATCGAACTTCGGCCAAAGTACGCCGGGAGTGTCAAGCAGCTCCAAACCGTTGCCTATAACATACCACTTGTTGTGCCGCGTGACACCCGCTCTGTCCTCAACCTTTGCTTTTCCGCCGCCTGCCATTCGGTTAATGAAAGATGATTTGCCGGTATTCGGAATGCCGACAACCATAATGCGAAGTGCTTTCCCTGCCATACCCTTTTCGGTATTCGAGGCGATTTTATCCTCAAGCACCCTGTTTACCGCGCCGCGGTACGCGCCGAGTCCGCGTCCCGTCCGACAGTCTACCGCAAGACAGACATTACCCTGCGATTCATAAAATGATATCCATTCTTTTGTCGTCTTTTCGTCAGCAAGATCGCTTTTATTGAGCAGGATAATGCGCGGCTTGTTTTCGATAAGTCCGTTCAGCTCCGGATTGGTGCTTGACTGCGGAATGCGGGCATCCTTGAGTTCCGTAACCGCGTCGACAAGCGACAAGCTTTCTTTTATGAGTCGGCGCGTCCGCGCCATATGTCCCGGAAACCAGTTGATTCCGCCGTTCGAAGCAGGCTTTTTTTCTTGATTTTTGCTTTTATCATCTGCTCTCATTTGTCTTTTTTGATACATGTCCATAAGAATACTCTTTCCTCGGCATCGGTTCGCTGCGTTTCTCAGTCGCCCGTTTTTGAATTTGAATAGATATCCGTATTCTTCGTAAGTTTTACCTTCCCCGTTAATGCGTCTGTAACCGCGATTCGCAGCTGAGCCTTACCCATCAGATATTCGGTTTCGGCAAATCCTATATCGGTGTAACGCGAATCCCATGAAACAGGTCGGTTGTCGCCCATGAGCATGACGCAGTCCTCGGGCACGGTAACAGGATAAGACAGATTACCGTGTGCACTGCCGTCGCTGATTGCGTAGGGTTCGTCAAGTTCTTCGCCGTTGACAATAACGGTGCCGTCGTCCTTAATATCGACAACATCTCCAGCCACGGCAATTACACGTTTCACGAGATTACCCTCTGCGGCGGTCTTTTTCGTTGATATGACGATATCTTTATATTTCGGTTCGGTATAATACGGTGTGACAATAAGCCAGTCGCCGTTTGTCAGGGTATTGTTCATGGAAGGTCCGTCAACACCTACAAGACGAAAACAAAACGTAAAAACGACGGAAATGATAATCATCGAAGCGACAATTACCGAAACGGCATCGTAAACCGTCCCGAAAAAGCCGTAATCCTCGCCGTCATCCTTATTTTTACGGGATTTTGACCCGGTTTTTTTATTCTGCACCGACACAGCTTCTTCGGTCTTTGCAGCCGTTTCTTCCGTCGAGACCGCCTGTTCGCCAAACATATTATCTTTCATTGAAGCACACCAACCCTCTGCTTATTTATAAATACTGAAATTACCGAACGGATAAATGCGGCACACTGCCTTCCCCACTATTTCGTCAAGCTGTATAAAGCCTATCTCCGAAAAGCGGGAGTCAAGCGAATCGTCCCTGTTATCGCCGAGCACAAACACGCAGTTTTCGGGGACATGCACGGGATATGTAAGATCTCCTTTTTCGCTCAAAGCCGCATTAACCTCATAGTTTTCAGGAACGATGTATCCGTTCACCGTGACTATGTGTGAATTGAAGTCGATGTTGATTTCGTCCCCCGGCAAGCCGACTATGCGTTTAATAAGCGAACCGTTCTCGCTGTCCGCTCTGCCTATCGCGACAATATCGCCGTAGTCAGGCTCGTAAAACACTCCCGCCACAATTACCTTTTCGCCGCTCAGGAGTCCGGGGTACATGGAATTACCGTCGACCTGCGCAATACGGATGCCGAGCAAAAACACTGCAAAAACACAAAGCGTACAGCCGATAAGCGTCGCAATAAACGAATAAGCACCGACACAAAAACTTTCGTATCTGTTTTTCATGATTCCACCGAGCAAAATAAATATATACGGTTATTATAGTAAATAGCGGAACAAAAAACAAGGTTAAAAGAAAAAAAAGACGGAAAAATTGCAGCGCACTCC
>CAVFAD010000082.1:0-5510 GCA_963620305.1 Bacteroidaceae bacterium
AGACTGTACGAGCCGCTTTCGCCGTCGATGCTGTCGGCAGAATCGGGCCCGTATTCGTCGTAATAATGCAGGATTTCGGCACGGCTGACGTGTTCGGTGCGGTAGCACTCCGTTTCGCCGTAGCCTACTGCCGAAAAATGATTTTCGTCGCCGTCAACGCCGTAGCCGCAGTAGTCGTGCGTCGCGGTCGTGACAAAAACGCGCTTGCCCGCGTCGGTCAGCTTTTTCAGAAGTGATTTCAGCTCGTTGTGGCTGATGACCTCGCCGCAGTTGACGAGATCGCCCGTTATGAGCACGTTCGGCGTGTCGCTGTCGGCGATTATTTTATCAAAAAACGTCTGCGTTATTTCGGGCGATGCCTTCAATGCTATCTGGTCGCCGCGCTCGCGCCGCGTTATAGGCATACCCTCGACCCATAATTTTTTTGATAAATAGTGAATATCCGTAACGACGTACATCTTAAAAGGTTCCGACATTATTCTGTTCTCCGTGTTTATTTTGGTTCATTTTATCATATTGCGCCCGTAATTGCAACCCCGCCGAAGCTCTCGCGCACAAACCCCGCCGAGGGCACCGCATAACGGAAAGAAACCCGCCGACCGTGCCGACGGGTTCTCTGTTGTCATTTTTCAGCTTGTCGCTTTTCAGCTTGCCAATTTTCAGCGCTTGAACAGCTCCGCGAGGAAGGTGAGGAATCTCGAAATGAGGCAGGAGAGTCTGCCGAAGTCGGGCCAAATGTACTTATAGTGGTACTTGCCGCAGTACTTGCAGAGGTTCTGTTCCTTGTCCTTGTCCGTGTTCACTTCGACTCTTTCGTGGCAAACGCTGCATTCCTTGTAGGACGAGTCGCCCTCGGTGATAACCTCGCCGTAGCTGTGACCCGTTGACGGCTGTTCCTCGTCAAAGGTGTAGCCGCATACGGTGCACTTAAAGGTCTTCTTGCCGCTTTCGGTGCAGGTGGGAGCTGCTTCTTCGGTAAGCTCAAAATCGTGCTCCTGTGCGGTGAACTCCGCTTTGTATACCGCGTTGCCCGTTACCTTCGTAACGGTTCTGTTCCAGCCTTTGAAGGTGTAGTGATTCTTCGAGTCGTTCTCTTTAACGGGTTCTGTTCCGTCGTATACGGGTGTTTCGCCGAGCCTGTAGTTTGCGGAGTAAAGCTCGCTGCCGTCGTAATTTTCAAATTTTACGTTAAAGCTGTTTGCCTTTGTTTTGTACTTCGCGGTGATGACCGTTTCGCCCGTGATGGGAGCAAGCTCCTCGTTCCAGCCGTCAAAGGTGTAGATGTACTCGTCGGCGGCGCGCTGCGGAGTCCTGCCCTTATACGCGGGTGTTGAGCCGTATTCTTCTTCGGTGTCCTGAAGTACCGTGCCGTCGGTGTTCTTAAAGATAACGTGATATTTGTTGACCGCTTCGGTGTAAACGGCAGTGTATACCGCTTCGCCCTTAACGTCGTCGATTTCGGGAGTCCAGCCCGCAAAGATGTAGGAATACTGCGCCGTTGCCGCTTTGGTGGGAGTTTCGCCGCCGTATACCGGCTTTGTGCCGTATTCGAAATTATCCGTATAAAGCTCCTCGCCGTCTTCGTTTCGGAATTCTATCGTGTAGGACTTGAGTACTTTGTCGTACGTCGCGGTGTAAACCGCATCGCCCGTTACCATCGCAAGATCCTTGTCCCATCCCGTATGGTTGTAGTAGTACTGCGCGTCGGCAGGCTTCTCGGGAGTGGCACCGTCATACGACCGGGTTACGCCGTATTCTACGGTGTATTCTGCAAGAAGCGAACCGTCGTAATTCAGGAACTTAACGGTATAGGAGTTGAGTTCTTCGTCATATACCGCCGTGTAGGTTGCGGGTTCCGTGACCGCTGCAAGTTCTTTGTCCCAGCTCTTAAATGTGTAAGTATACTGTGCGGTGCGTTCCTTTGTGGGTGTTTCGCCGGAGTAAGCGGGTACGGAGCCGTACTCAACCTCCGTTTTTTGAAGAATGTCGCCGTTATCGTTTACGAATGTGATAACGTGTTTTGCCAAGGCTGACGTATACTGCGCCGTGTACGCCGCGTCGCCCGTAACCGTTGCGATTTCGCCCCAATCCTTAAAGGTATAGACGTACTGATTATCCGCTGCCTTTGTGGGAATCACGTCGCACGAGGGTGTTGTGCCGTAGGCGAAGTCCGCTTCTTTTACGACAGTGCCGTCTTCGTTCAGGAAGGTTATTTTGTACGTTCTCGGTTCTTCGGTGAACTGAGCCGTGTATGTTGCGTCGCCCATTACCGCTGCAAGAGCATTATCCCAGCCGTCGAAGGCATACTGTGTCGTTGCATCCTTGGGTTCTTTGGCGGGCGTCGCACCGTCATAGGCGGGAACACTGCCGTAAGGTACGGAGTACTCTTTAAGAAGCGTGCCGTCTTCGTTGTTAAATTTGACCGTATAGGAGCGGAGAACGGGAACAAAGGTCGCTTTGTACTTGGCGTCGCCCGTTACTTTAGCGAGGGGAGTGTCCCATCCGCTGAAAACATAATCGTACTGCGCCGTAGATTCCTTTGTCGGAGCCATGCCGCCGAAGACGGGTGTTGCGCCGTATTCGACCTGCTGCGTTTCAAGCTCCGTCGTTCCGTCTTCACTTAAGAACTTTACGGTGTACTTCCTTAAGGTCGCTTTGAACACCGCGTCGTAACGGGTCGTGCCGTTAATAGTTCCGACCTCGGGTGTCCAACCTACGAATTCATAATCGTACTGCGCCGTAGATGCCTTTGTCGGATTAGTTTCGGGTGCGGTCGCCTCTTCGTACTGAGGTACTGTCTGTTCTGCATAGACGGTGTAATCGTCAAGGAAGAAGCGAACAAGGCAGGGTTTACCGAGTACTCTGAACTTTGCGGTGTATTCGGTATCTCCCGTAACCTTTGCAAGCTCGGGTTCCCAGCCGTCAAAGACAAACTCGTCACTTCCCTCCTTCGGCTTTGTGGGAGTTTTCCCGGTGTATTCGGGTACGGAGTCGTAGTCCCACAGTATTGTTGTGATTTTCGTGCCGTCGTAGTTATTGAATGTAATTTTGTACTTTATGGGTGTCCAAACCGCATAGAGAGTAACCGTGCCGTTGTTTTCGTCGGTCAGGTTTCTCATGGCGTCGCCCCCGTTGTAAATGACCTTGCCTTCGGGAGTCGTCGACCAACCGGCGAATGTGTAGCCGGTGCGTTCAAAACCGCTCACGGCTGCCGCCGCATCGGTGTTGTAGGTGCATACGGTGGGGTCGGTGCTGCCCGAGGTCGCGCCGTTGCCTTCATACGCGACGGTGTAGGTGTTTATGTTCCAAACCGCGAACAGATCTATTGTTTTGTTTGCGATATCGGTAAGATTCGTCACGCTTGCGCCGTTTGCGAAGTTAACCGCGCCGTTTGCGGAGTAGCTCCAACCTGCGAAGTTGAATCCCGTGCGTGCAAAACCGTTCTCGGTGAGAGCCTTGGGTTCGTCGTAGGTGTGCTCGCTCGTGGTGATGTCGCCCGATGTCGCGCCGTTGCCGTTATAGCGTACGGTGTAGGTTATCGGAGTCCATTTTGCCGTCCAGGTTGTGTCGGCGGTATATGCCGTCGTGCTTGCGTTTTCCGTAAGGAATCCTGCGGAGTTTATCATCTGCGTGTCGCTGCTGCAGAAGCCTTCGAAAATGTAACCCGTGCGTGACGGCACGCTTATGCCGTTAGCTGCATCCGTCATCTTCTGCGCATAAGCCGCGTCCTTGTAGAATGCGTCGCCGTACGAAACGTACACTTTATCCGTTCCCGCCGCCGTCGCGCCGTTGTCGTTAAGCGTTACGGTGTAGAGGTTCGGAGTATAATAAAATGTATAGAGCTTGTCGCCGTCGCTTCTGTAGTTCTTGATGACAGCGTCCGAAGTCTTTGTAATGCCCGTAAGGTCGGCGGTGTACGCCGTGCCCGCTTCGTCGTCCATGTCGGCTTTGTAACCGACGAGGGTGTAACCCGTGTAAGCATTGTTCTTTGCTGTGAGGGTGTTGCCGCCGGTGTAGGTAAGAGTTTCTTCGGTCGCCGCGTCGGTAACGAGATCCGCAACCGCAAGGGTGTTTGAGCCTGTGTGATTGAGCGCGACGTGACGCGCCTTCGCGGTGTGCGTTTCAACCTGAAGAGCATTTCTTGCCGATTCGAGGTTTGTTTTTGCGGTCGCGACTGCGGCAGCCGTTGCGGCGGGATCGCCGAGCGTCGTGCCTGCGCTCCTGAGCGCGGTCATATACGTTGTCCATGAGGCAGCCGTGTAGCGTTCCTGCTGCATGGTGTAGCTCGCATTTATGCAGTCAAAGTAATAGTTACGCAGTTCATACTTGTTGTTGTTGTATACGGTGAAGTGGGAATATGCGTTTGCATATGCGTCGCCGTGATCCTTCTTGCCGTATCCTTGCCACCACGAATGGAAATAGTAGTTTGTACCATTTGCGGATATGTCGGTTGCCTTGATGTTGGGACGGATAACGCTGCCGTATCTTCCGCCGCCGGCGTAGTTCGCGATTACCGTTTCCGTGTTTACATAGTTGTCGTTGTAGATGTACGTGGTTTTAACGTTACCGCTGCCGTCTTTAAGCCACAGCCTGAGATTTGTGTAATCGGTGTTTTCATCATCCGACATCGTAAGACCGAGACGGAAGTGAGGCAGCTGATTTGTGTTGGTGAAGCGGGAACCGTCAATGTAGTAGTATGCACGCGGAGAATAGGCTTCCGTTGTTACATTTTGACCTGCTCGGGTGTAAGTGAAATACTTCGGGGATCTGTCGACGCGCAGCATCGGATTAGGTATATCTGTGCTGTTTGTAGGGTTCTTGTTGTCGGTTGTATAAAGACCGGTGCCGTTTATGTAAAATTCCGAAACGCATCCCCAAGCACCGGATGTGGAGCTGTTTGCACCCCATATCAGCTGAACGCCGCCTATGAAACAGCTTTTTTTGTTGTGACCTTCCGCTTCAAAGCCTGCGCCGGTAGGAGAATTAGGCTGTCTGTAGATGTAAGTGTAGGCATATGCCGTTCTCGTCGCGCCGTCCTTGCAGGTGTAATCAACCTTCCACTCGATTACCGAATTCGTGTTTAACGCGGTCAGCGTAAACTTGCTGTTGTTGAGTGTTGTTCCCGTTGCGGTGGTCGCGAAATTGCCGAGCGTGAGGGATTCTCCGCTTGCGGTAACGCTTATTTTTGTTGCGTTTTCACAGTAGAAGTAGAATTTTCCCGAAGTTTCCGCACCGCGTGCATACGAGTAGTTGCCGCTGCCGTCGGTGTTGTTGAGGAAATACTGACACCCTCTTGTCGTGGTCTCGGCATCGCCCGGATAAAGGTAGATGCACTCGGGCACGTAGAACTTTACGGAGCCTTCCGGTACGTCCTCGATGAGCGCGGCAAAAGCCGTGCCGAACGAAGCGAAAACCATAAGCAGAGACAGAATGATTGCCAATGTGCGTTTACAGAGAATTTTCATTGGTAAGCTCTCCTTTTTCATTGTTCTTCATTTAACGTTTTTTTT
>CAVFAD010000083.1:0-5468 GCA_963620305.1 Bacteroidaceae bacterium
GTATGATGCTATCTGCATGGCGACATAGTTCATCATAAGAGTGAAGAGTGATTCGTTTGTATTAAAATATGCCTTGAACACGGCAGGAATAAGTCCCCAAACCGCACCTGCGACGCAGCTTACGACGGTCATGAGAATAATAAGCAGCGCGGGATTCATGGAATTACCGAACCAAATCATGCAGGCTGCCGTGGCGACACCGCCCATGAGAACCTGACCCTCCGCGCCGATGTTCCAGAATTTCATTTTATACGCGGGTGTTACGGCAAGTGCGACACAGAGCAGCATTGCGATATTCTGCATAAGCGACCATATCTTGCGGGTTGAGCCGAAATTGCCCTTTATCATCGCTGCATAAACTTCAATGGGGTCAAGATCGGTTATAAGAACGATAACAAAAGCGCAAACGACAAAAGCGGCGGCAACCGAGGCAATTCTTATAAGCCACCCTTTCCACATCGGCATTGCGTTGTTCTTTGAAAGCCTGATAAACGGCTCGGAATATGTATTTTTTTTACTCATTTGCAGCACCTCCGACCGAAGTCATCATAAGACCGATTTCTTCCTTTGAAGCGGTACGGGCATCAACGATACCTGACACATGACCGCCGCACATAACAAGAATTCTGTCGCACAGCTCAAGCAGAACGTCGAGGTCTTCGCCCACAAAGATAACGGATGCGCCTTTTTCTTTCTGCTCGTTTATGAGATTATAGATCATGTACGACGAATTGATATCAAGTCCTCTGACGGGATATGCGACCATAAGCACCTTGGGAGACGCGGATATTTCACGTCCGACAAGAACCTTTTGCACATTGCCGCCCGACAGCCGTCTTACCGGCGTTTCCGCGCCCGGCGTAACAACGTCGAGGTCGTGTATTATCTTTTCCGCAAGGTCCTTGGGAGCTTTGCGCTGCACGAACACCGAGTGACCCTTTCTGTAGCTGCGCAGCATCACGTTGTCGATAATATCCATACTGCCGACAAGACCCATTCCGAGGCGGTCTTCCGGCACGAACGAAAGACGGACTCCGAGATTTCTTATCTGCATAGGAGTTTTGTTTCTCAAGTTCTCCTCTTTGCCCGTTTTAGGGTCTATATACGTAATTGAGCCGCTTTCAAGACGCTGTAAGCCTGCGATTCCCTCCAAAAGCTCACGCTGACCGCTGCCGGCAACGCCCGCTATTCCGAGAATCTCACCTGCGCGCGCGGTAAACGAAAAATCGCTGATAACCTGCACACCGTCACGGTCGACACAGTTGAGATTCTTTACGATAAGGCGGTCGGCTCCGTCCTTGACTTCGCTCCTGCTGATGTTCAGCGAAACCTTTTTGCCGACCATCATCTGCGTCAATTCATTCGGATCGGTGTCCGACGTGTTAACCGTACCGATGTACTCGCCCTTGCGCAAAACAGCGACCCTGTCCGATATTTCCATAACCTCGTTAAGCTTGTGCGTGATTATTATAATCGCCTTGCCGTGATCGCGCATCGTTCTTATGACCGCAAAGAGCTTTTTTGCCTCCTGCGGTGTGAGAACGGCTGTAGGCTCGTCGAGAATGAGTATGTCCGCACCCTTGTAGAGCACCTTTACGATTTCGACCGTCTGCTTTTCGGAAACGCTCATCTCGTATATTTTTTTATTCAAATCAATGACAAAACCGAATTTGTCGCATATTTCGCGAATCGCGGCAGTTTCTTTTTTCAGGTCAAATTTACCTTTTTTATTCATGCCGAGCACGATGTTCTGCGCTGCGGAAAACACGTCTATCAGCTTAAAATGCTGATGTATCATGCCTATTTTGAGGTCAAAGGCATCCTTGGGCGAACGAATGGACACTTCTTCGCCGTTAACGAAAATGTGACCCGAATCGGGAAAATATATTCCCGATATCATATTCATAAGCGTTGTTTTGCCGCTTCCGTTCTCACCGAGTATAGAAAGAATTTCCCCGTGATAAAGCGTAAGGTCGACATTTTTGTTTGCAACTATGCTTCCGAAGGTCTTGCAGATTCCGCGAAGCTCAATTGCGGGCGTTTTGTTTTCCATTTACTTTCCTCCCGTAAACAGCCGTTCGGCAATTGACAGCACGCGCCGAGCGGTGCGCATTGTCAAGCGTCGAAAAAAAATACATGCGGGCGGAGCGTCGTTTGCTCCGCCCGTGTTTCAGAGTCGGTTAAGCTTACTTTTCAACAACAGCGGTGATGCCGTCTATGATGATATCAAAGTAAGGAGCACTTCTCTTGTCCTTAACGTCGGACTCGTCGAAATAGCCGTCCTTGATAGCCTCTGTTTCGGCTTTGTAGTCGCCTTCGTCAATAACGTCTGCAAGATAGGATGTAAGCTTTTCGCCTTTAACGGTGAAGTTAGCGGTGTCGAATACGTGAAGCGTGCCTGCCTCAAGCTGAGCCTTAACTTCGTCAAGCTTCTCCTGAGTGCCCTTTGCCGCGACAGCGGTGTTAAGCTCGGTAAGCTGTACGGAGCCTTCGGCAATGCCGCCGCACCAGTCAGCGGGAATTTCCTCGCCCTTGGCAACACTTGTGATCATAAGCTCCATGTAAGGAGTCCAGTCAATCTTGGAAGAAATGATAGCGGTGTTGGGACCCATGTCGATGGTGCTTACGTTGTAAGCAACATTGGGAACGTTCTTTTCCTCACATGCTCTGGGAGCACCGGGAGAGTCTGCATGCTGGCTGATAAGTACGCAGCCGTCGTCGATAAGAGCGATAGCCTGTGTCTTTTCGGCTGTCTCGTCAAACCATGAGTTAGTGTACTTAACTTCCATGGTAACGGAGGGGCAAACCGATTTCGCACCGAGATAGAAAGAAGTAAAGCCGGAAATAACCTCTGCATAGGGGAATGCGCCGACGTAACCCATTTTAGCCTTTTCGGCAGTGATTTTGCCCGCTTCGATCATTTCGTTGAGCTTCATGCCTGCGGCAACGCCTGCGAGGTAACGGCCTTCATAAATGGAAGCAAAAGCGTTGTGGAAGTTCTTAAGACCCGCAGTTTTTGCGTGTGTGCCGGTAGCATGGCAGAACTGAACCTCGGGAGCTTCTTTAGCGGCAGCCATCATGTAGGACTCATGACCGAAGGAATCGGCGAAGATGATGTTGCAGCCTTCGTCGACAAGCTCCATTGCAGTTTCCTGGCAGGTAGCGTCCTCGGGAATGTTGGAACGGATGATAATCTGGTCATCGGAAAGACCGAGCTTCTTCTGAACGTTGTCAACAGCGTTCTGGAAGTTCTTGTCATAGGTTGAATCCGTGGGTGCATGCAGGAAAATGAAGCCGACCTTGATCTTTGAGTAGTCAACATCGGAAGCGGTTCCCTGTCCGTCAGCAGTCGTGCCGTCCGCGAGGGTTGTCGCATCGGTGTTCTTTCCGCCGTCATCCTTGCATGACGCAAAGGCAAATACCATTGCGAGAGCGAGAACAAGAGCGATAACTTTGAGTGCCTTTTTCACTTTTGTTTCCTCCAAAAATGTTTTTTTTATTTCTTCAGTCATCAACGCCGAAACAGATTGAGTCATCTGTCATAGAGTCGATAATTGCCAAAGACTTAAGCTTGACGCCCGCCTCGCGAAGCGCATTCCCGCCGCCCTGAAATCTCTTTTCGACGGCGATACCCACACCGGCAAGCTTTGCACCCGACTGTTCGACTATTTCTTTGAGACCGAGGCAAGCTTTGCCGTTCGCGAGAAAATCGTCAACTATCAAAATGTTATCGTCGGGTGAGAGAAACTTTTTTGAAACCGCTACCGTGTAGGACTTTTTCTTTGTAAAAGAATAAACCTCAGCAGTGTAGAGATCGTTGCCGACGTTTTCGTGATGTCCTTTTTTTGCAAACACCACGGGTACGTCGAACTGCACAGCCGCCGCATAGGCGATTGCGATTCCCGATGCCTCCACCGTGAGGATCTTTGTTATATTATCGGATGAAAATAATCTGTAAAATTCTTTGCCCAGCTCGTTAATAAGTCTGACATCCAGCTGATGATTAAGGAAATTGTCGACTTTAAGAATGTTGCCCGGCAACACAGCACCGCACCGAAGTATCTTGTCTTCAAGCAATTTCATTAACCGTGCACCGCCTTTGCTGCCGTTTTTGCCGTCCGTCGGACTGCGATTAAAGTATAACCGCTCCCGCTGCCAAAATCAAGCATATTTCGACCGAAAAATGAGATTCTATGTTTTCGCTAACTCTTTTGTGCAAGGGGACGGTTTTTTTTCGTTAAAAATGCACATGTTTTGTCCGAGTATGCCTGACACTGTGTAAAGTAATTTACTTACATTTCCGTACAGTCGGCAGCATATGTATAAAACACAGACATATAAATCACGTATTATCGCGGATAACACAGCGTGTTTATGCAAAGTATACAAATTACAGATAATTTTATGACATGTAAAGGTATCAGCTTAACATTACCTGTTGTGCAATTTATACAAATACATGTAAAATTTCCGTCCGCTGCCGCCGTTTTGTGCGGATTTTTATGTGTTTTAAGCTTTGTTTACGGAAACATGTACAAAAAAGCTCCTCAAATATTGTGGTTTTACACAAACGCATTCGTATTGACTTCCTACTGAAAACCATTTAAAATGAAAATGACGGGTTAAATTCAGTAAAACCGCGTCGGCATCACCGAAAACAAAACGAAAGGAAGCTATCACATGAGGACAACAAAGAAAGTTATCAGCATAATCCTTGCGGTCATAATGGTAATCGGTACGGCTTCAACATCACTTGCGAAAGGGGTAATTGACACCTCAAAATCCGTTGATGAGCTTATTGAAAAGAGCAGCATTGCAGATGTGCTCGGTTATTTGCTTACACACGTAAACAATAACGATAACTTTGTCGGCACTGCAATCAGACTTGTTACGATTTTTGTTGACAATCCTGTTCTGCAGGAAAAAGTCACCGCCGCAACAAGTGAAAAAGACGTTACGGCTCTCTCTAACGAAGAACTTGCTAAAATTCTTGTTGATTTTCTAAACGATGAACGCAGTCTCAAAACTTGGACGAAGGATTTGATGGAAAAGAAGATTTTTGGCGAAAAAACCATACCGGAGCTTGCGAAAAATTTTGGCGTCACAATAAATCTCTCTTCCGTTGACGGTGTAATTAAAGCTTTGTTCGATATTTGTGACTTGACCTCCAAACGCACTCTTGATTTGGATTCACTAAATAATCTCAAAAAAGATTCCCTTCAAAAAAGCAAAAACACTCCTTACACGGTTGCAAACAGCAGCAACCTGTCCGTAATAAAAGCACTGCTCGGTTTTCTTTCCGACAATGTTGAGGTTATTAAAAAAGCCGTAAAGGGAGAACTTTCTCTTAAAATCAAGTTTGATCTCACTCTTGTAGATATTGATGTTTACGATGCAACCGACAAGGTCAATGACGTTGTAAACAAGTACATCAACAAAGCTAATATCCTCGACAAAATGTACAGGCT
>CAVFAD010000084.1:0-5308 GCA_963620305.1 Bacteroidaceae bacterium
TTTTCGTCTTGACTTGCGTCAGCAAGAGAAGCACCTCAAAAGACGAAAATTGCTCTAAAATTAACTGCTGCCGGGTGCAAAGCAGTTTTGCCTGAGCCGATTTATATCAGGCAAGGCAAAACCCGAAGCGAATACTTGACGTATTTGCGAGGGGTTTAACGCAGCATGGGCGGAAATCAGCCTGTCAAAACCGACACGGGTTCAACTCCCGTCAGCTTTTTCTTGACAGCCTTTTATTTCGGCTGTATAATTATAATTATACAGCAAAAATAACTTCGTGTCTATCAATATTGTGCCGTTTTTAATAACAATCCTGCGAGGTAACAGATTATGTTGTTTTTAGAACTTAAGGACGACCGTGCCGAAAAGGTAAAATATGATTACAGCGACTACCCGATATATATTCGCCGGGAACTGCTTTCTTCGTTTTCGGAGTACACTGCGCCGGCACATTGGCACGATGAAATTGAATTTATTGCGGTTCTGTCCGGGAAAATGCAGTACAATATCAACGGCAAAATTATCACGATTACAGAAAACGAGGGAATAATCGTTAACACCAGACAAATGCATTTCGGCTTTTCGCCGAAAAAAGAAGAGTGCGATTTTATCTGCATTCTTCTGCATCCGCTCATGCTGTGCGCATCGTATGCTTACGAGCGGGATTTTGTTTTGCCCGTGATTCGTAATAAAAAAGCCGCATTTGTAAAATTGGACGGGAATATTTTATGGCAAAAAAATACACTTGAAGACATAAGGCACATGTATGCCGTAAAAGACAAAAAAATCGCACCGATAGAAATACAACGGCTGTTTTTGAACATCTGGATAAATCTGTACGAAAACATCACACCCGAATGCAGCACGAAGGAACAAAACACTGAGCTTTCCGTGCTCAAAGAAATAATCGGATTTATCCAACAAAATTACCATAGAAAAATCTCACTTGCCGATATTGCCGCCGCCGGTGCGGTCGGACAAAGCAAATGCTGCAAGCTTTTTGCCGATTACATCGGTAAAACTCCAAACTCATATCTTATGCAGTACAGACTGGACAAGAGTACGGAACTTCTGAAAAACACCGACATGCCGATAACGGAAATCGCTTTTGCGGTCGGTTTCGGAGGAAGCAGCTATTACGCGGAAGCGTTTCGACGGTGGTACGGAAAAAGTCCTACCGAGTACAGAAAATGTTTGCAGCCGTTCACAGCAATGCACGCCGCAATCCGCAAAAAGAACAGATAAGCCGACGGAAACGGAATTTGTGCCGTACGTCAGCTTAACATCACCTGAAATTTTTATATTTTTGTCTGTCTGCGGCGTCTGCATACCGTTTCGGGCAAAACACTTTCGGCGACGGAAAACGACCGCGCGTTTTTCCTCAGTCTTCTGTTTGCTTTGCAAGAAACTCCGACGCGACCTGAGCAAGCTTTATTTCGGCTGCGTTCGGGATGTCGCCGTGTTGATTAAACAGCAGAGCAACACATCCGGACACATCGCCGTTACCGATTATGGGATACGCAACGGCGGCTCTTATATCGGAATTCTCAATCGGCAAAAGCGATTCTTTATTACCGACAGACGCGATAAATGCAGAACGACTCTCCATAACGGCTTCAAGATCGTGCGAAATTCTCCGCTCGAACACCTCTTTTTTTGCAATTCCGGAAAAAGAAATAACATGATCCCTGTCGGTGATAATTACCGGCATATTTGTCGCCTTGCTCAATACATCGGCATACTGCGCCGTAAATTCCGTAAACTCGCCCATCGGCGAATACTTTTTGAAAATAACCTGCCCCTCCGTGTCCGTAAAAATTTCCAGCGGGTCGCCCTCGCGGATACGCATTGTGCGGCGAATCTCTTTCGGAATGACAACACGTCCGAGGTCGTCAATTCGCCTTACTATTCCTGTTGCTTTCATATATAAAAACTCCTTTTTCGTATCTTTTGTGTGCGTTAGTATTATTTGCGGAGCATTACATTTTATTCAAAAAATCGAAACATCTTTTTTTGTGCAAAAAACAGCATGCCGTCAGACGCTGCTAACCGATCGGAATAGTGTTCTCCGCCGCGCGGGCGCGGTTCCGTCGGAAAAGTAAATGCTGTCGGCAGTCGAATGCATTCTGCCCATGCCGAAAACTCGCCGCAGCACTCCGAATTATCTTTGTCAACGATCGGACGCAAGCTTCGGTCGAGACAAAACTCTGCATTTTTTCTGCTATTTTAACATGCTTTGCCGATATTATCAGTAAATAGTCAAAACACACAACAAAAACGCAAATCGCATAATGATAAGCTGACGGGAGAGAACACGGCAACCAAAAAACTGTTAAAATTTGGCAATATTGATAAAAAATAACCTGCAAAATTGACTATTGTCACGAATTTTGCGAAAGGTGCGAAGTGAGGTTGACTTTTACCGAGAAAAATGGTAATATATGGGTGCAATGGAAAGAGACAGGGATTTGGGATGATAATATACCGAAAGGAAAAGAAAAATCATGCCCAACCGTAAAAAAATACTTATCGCAGAGGAGAACGGCGAATTTCTCCGCACTATGCTGACCGCTTTCGGAGGCTTCGGCTTTGAATGTATATCCGTCGCAAAGGACGGCGCAGAGGTGCTTGCCGCAATCGAAAAACATTGCCCCGATATCGTTATAATGGAAGCCTTTATGGCACGCTTTGACGCACTTGCGGTTATGCAAAAGCTGCAAGCTGCCGATTCCGCAAAACTGCCGTGCTTTACCGTGCTCGGCAGCACAATGAGCGAAGCTCTCGAGCAACAGATGATTTCTTCGGGCGCATCATACTGCTTCATAAAGCCTGTCGACATAAAAAGCTTCACCGAGCGCATTGCACAGCTTGCGGGTTGTGACAGCAAAGACGGCAATGTCATTTCAAAAACATATTCTTCAGGCAGCAACGACCTTGAAGAAACGGTTTCAAACATAATGCATGAAATAGGTGTTCCCGCACACATAAAAGGCTACCGGTATCTGCGTTCCTCAATTCTTCTCTCAATCGACTCCCCTGACATGATAAGCTCGGTAACACGGGTGCTTTATCCCACAGTCGCGAAAAAGTACAACACCACTTCTTCGCGCGTGGAGCGTGCCATACGTCATGCAATCGAAGTCGCATGGGACAGAGGAGATATTGATGTTCTCAATTCCTATTTCGGCTACACCGTCCAAAACTCACGGGGCAAACCGACCAATTCTGAGTTTATCGCGATGATATCCGATAAGCTGCGAATGAAGCTCAAAAAAATATCATGATTACAACGGACAGCGTACCGCAGAATAATAATTCGTAAGCAAAAAACCGACCGTATTTCACATTTTGCAGCAAAACAGCTGCTTTTGCGAAATACGGTCTTTTGTTACATGTAAAAAGTCTTTGGTTTTACAATATTGCCGCCCCTGCATAAAGTGCCGCAAATGTCACGGAGAGGGAAATTCGCCGACGGATGAATTCAGTTGACGCGCTCGACGTATTCCTCAAGGCAGATACCCTTGCTGTTCATTTCTTTCGCGGCAGCGGTACCGACATACCGCCAGTGCCACGGTGCAGCGTTAAAGTGCGTAATGCTTTCCTTTTCCGCAGTGTACCGCTCAATGAAACCGTATTCCGCCGCATGTTCTTTAAGCCACGCATAAGCGGGGGTATCGGCAAACTCGGCGGAGCAGATGCCGATGTCTATTGCAAGACCGTAATTATGCTCACTGCAGCCGACAGGGAGAACAGTGAACGAAGCGAGAACCTCGGCTTTTTCTTCGGTGTATCCCTCGGCAACAAATTCTTCTGCTTTTTTGTCAAACGAGCGTTTTTGTCTGTCGGGACTTACGTAACCTGATACGGGGGTAAGTGTTACACCGCTTTCGAGCGCGGCGTTATACATTTCAATAAATTTTTCGGACACGTTCCTGTCAAGATAAACGGACGTTCCCTCAATACACTCGTCAAGATGCGGCTCGTAAGTATCATTCATTTTGTAGTATTTGTTGAGCATTACAAGACACCATGTGTCATCGGACGGCATGTTGACAATGATGGGGTCGGGCAATTTGTCTTCCGCTTCGGTATCAGTCGGCAGCGAAGTCTGCACCTCTGCTTCGGTCGGTTCCCCCGCAATTGTGACTGTGCCGTCCGCAGCTGCCGCAGCTGCGCCTTCCAAGTCGGCTGCGGCCGCAGCGGGTTGAGCCGAGCGGAGTGACGACTCCGAATATTTCTTTCTTTCAATGCTCAATGTCACGGTGTACGATGCCGTAAATGCAGCGGCAATAAGTACTACCGAAAATATTGTCTTCAGCACTTGCTTTATTTTCATTTTCAATCTTTCTCCTGCCGCAAAAAAACGGCTGTTTTTTGTTTTTTGAACGGATACGCTCCGCAGCGAATACAATCGGGTATAATTATACATCGAATGAGCGTAAATGTCAAATTAAAAACACTGTGCCCATGCGGCAACCACAGTCGCGGAATTTTAGCTTCTTCTGCGGAATCTTTCGGGACTTTACTCAAATAAAATCTGCCATCGCAAAAAGCGCATTTAAGATAAAAAATCGGGCATTCAAAAAGCCGAAGCCCTATGAATACCCGATGTGGTACGGATATTCATAACCAACCTAAAATTCATACTGAAAATCCGGCTGAAAGCTCACATATTTCCCCGTACATTTGCCGATTTACTTCCTCTTTGATATGATTATAATACAAAACATTAAGGAGGCAGTTTTTATGGAAAAGTACATTACAGATGAGCGCACGGGACTGAGATATGAGTTGGTCGGTGATTATTATATTATCGCCGGAGATGATGAGCCGGATGAAGAACAGGAGCCAATCGGGATATGGGGTCATCGACATCTTCGCTATCTGAAAAATCACCGCAAAGTGCTCTATGCCAATTTGCTGACAAGCGGCAAATTAAACGACTACGTTGCTGATATTGACCGACAGGCTGAGGAAATGTTTGAACGGCTGATAAAGCAGATGGCAACAAAGGAGGGCATTACCGAGCAGTTGAAAGCTGATAACCAAATGGTGTGGGTCGGCAGAATGAACAGCATACGAAATCGAGCTATTGAGATTGTAAAAAGTGAAATTATTTTTATATAAAAATAGAGGGTATGCAGTATTGAGCCGCATACCCTTTGCTTTTATTTTCGTTTTAATTTATAACTTCCGCCATCTGTTCCGCTACCGCCTACAAGAGTCAAAATACAGTTATCGGTTGTAAATGTATATTCACAGTCACGGACAATATCTTTCGTGAAGTCTATAATAAGCCTATCGCCCT
>CAVFAD010000085.1:0-5144 GCA_963620305.1 Bacteroidaceae bacterium
GGATCCAGCATTGCGGTAGGCTCATCAAGAACAAGGCACTGCGGCCGCATAGCAAGCATACCCGCTATAGCAACGCGCTGCTTTTGACCGCCCGAAAGCCTGTGTGTTTCGTGTTCGCGATAATCATACATTCCGACAGACTTCAGAGCACTGTCGACGCGCTGACGCAGTTCTTTCGGTTCGACACCGAGATTTTCGGGACCGAAGGCAACATCCTCCTCCACAACGGACGCAACTATCTGATTGTCGGGATTTTGAAAAACAACACCGACTTTTTTTCGTATAGACAGCTCATTTTCGCTGTCGGCGGTGTCGTCTCCGTCAACGGTTACTTTTCCAGAATACGGAACGTATATTGAGTTTGACAGCTTTGCAACGGTTGATTTCCCCGAGCCGTTTCTGCCTAAGACCGCAACAAATTCACCTTTATGCACCTCAAAAGAAAGGTGCTCGACGGCAAATGTACGTGTTTCTTCTTCCTCATTATACGAAAATGACACATCGTCGAATTTTACCAATACATTCTGTTCCATAACTTCACCTCAACGAGTCCAAAAAGCCGACGCACCGCTGGGAAGAACAAGTCCGGAATCCGAAACAGGCAGTCCGATTTCATCCGCCGATACTTTTCCACCGTGCTGCGGCACGGTAAGCGTGCCGAGAATATAACTCATAACCGACGGAGAAAGACCCGTTGTATAGGAATTGATGAGAAACAAAAGCGATTCGTCGCTCAAAAGCTCAGTGCAGAGTTCACATAATACATACACTTCGTTTTCAAGTTTCCAAATTTCCCCGCCCGGACCTCTGCCGTACGACGGCGGGTCCATAATTATTATGTCGTATTTATTGCCGCGCCTTATTTCGCGTTCAACAAATTTTTTGCAGTCATCCACAAGCCAGCGCACAGGTCTGTCTGCAACACCGGACGCATCCGCATTTTCTTTCGCCCATTGCACCATACCTTTTGACGCATCGACATGTGTCACTGCCGCACCCGCATTCATTGCGCTGACCGTAGCACCTCCGGTGTATGCAAAAAGGTTAAGCATTTTTATGTCGGTTCGGCGCGCTTCGGCAATAATCCTCGCAGTCATATCCCAGTTTACAGCCTGCTCGGGGAATATGCCGGTATGCTTAAATCCCATCGGTTTTATGTTGAATTTAAGTCCGGAATAGCTTATCTGCCAAGCATCCGGCAGATTTTTGTAAACATCCCAATTCCCGCCGCCGGATGACGAGCGAATATAACGAGCATCGGCTCTGAACCACAGCGGGTTTTTCTTCGGTGTAGACCAAATGACCTGAGGATCGGGTCTGATAAGAATATATTTTCCCCATCTCTCCAGCCGCTCACCGTCCGAGCAGTCTATAAGCTCGTAATCTTTCCATTTGTCGGATATTCTCATTAAATAAGCCTTTCTCTTACAACCTCCGAAATCTGTGTTGCAAGACGATCTATCTGTTTTTTGTTTTTGCCCTCTATCATGACGCGGACAAGCGGCTCCGTTCCGGAAGCTCTGACAAGCACACGGCCGGTATCACCGAGTTCTTTTTCGGCTTCTTCAACGGCAATTTTAATGTCTTTGTCTTCAAACAAACGAAGTTTTCCGAGAGAAGAAACGCGAACGTTTTTAAGCACCTGCGGAAAAATCTCGACTTCCGACGCAAGTTCGCGCAAGCTTTTGCCCGTAGTTCTTATAACATTCAAAAGCTGAACTGCGGTAAGCTGTCCGTCGCCCGTAGTGGCATAATCAAGGAAAATAACGTGCCCCGACTGTTCGCCGCCTATATGGAACCCGCCCTCAAGCATTCTTTCGAGAACATATCTGTCTCCGACCTTTGTTTTTTCGCAGTTGATTCCGTGCTTTTTGCAGAATTCAAACAGTCCCATGTTGCTCATAACCGTAGCAACGAGCGTGTTTGCATTGAGTGTGCTGCTTTCTTTCATCGCTTTGGCACAAATTGCCATTATTTTATCGCCGTCGACAAGCTCGCCGCAGGAATCGACGCAAAGGAGTCTGTCGGCATCGCCGTCAAAAGCAAAACCGAGGTCAAAACCGTTTTCGGCAACATATTTTTGAAGACCGTCTATATGTGTAGAACCGCAATTTTTGTTGATATTTTCCCCGTCCGGTCGGCAGTTTATTACCGTGCATTCACACCCGAGCCGTCTGAAAAGCTCGTTGGCGGTTTCGGAAGCCGAACCGTTGGCGCAATCAATCGCAATCTTTGTTCCGTAAAAATGCGCCACTGCAGTACTCTCAAGGTGCTTGATATAATCTTTTACGGCATTTTTTCCCGAAGTTATCGCTCCTACATCCCCGCCGATTTTAAGCGGCGGCGGCATTATGTCATCAAGGATAATTGCTTCTATTTCTTCCTCCATGGCATCGGGCAGCTTGTAGCCGTTTGAACGGAATATTTTTATTCCGTTATACTCACACGGATTATGCGATGCCGATATCATAACACCCGCATCGTAAGAGTACTCTCTCACAAGAAATGCGACGGCAGGAGTAGGTACGACACCCAGCAAAAGCACATCGCATCCGACGGAGCAAAATCCCGCAGCAATCGCGCTTGACAACATGTCAGCCGATTTTCTTGTATCCGTACCTATAAGCACCTTAAGTTTTTTGTCCTCGCGGTTTTTTGAGAGCACCATGGCAGCCGCGCGTCCTATCTTCATTGCAAGTTCACAGCTTATCTCTGTGTTGGCGATGCCTCTCGCACCGTCTGTTCCGAAAAGTCTGCCCATGAAAACATCATCCTTTCAAATTCGGTCGTCGGACTGCGCCGCAGGCAATCCGAGATGTATACGAGCCGCATCCGTTACCGTACGGCCGCGCGGGGTTCTTGCCAAAAAACCTATCTGCATCAGATACGGTTCATAAACATCCTCAATCGTAACCGCTTCTTCGCCGACCGCAGCGGCAACCGTTTCAAGTCCGACCGGTCCCCCGCGGTAGTTGTTTACCATCGTTGTTAAAATACGTCTGTCGATACCGTCAAGTCCGAGTTCGTCGATTCCCATTCGCTTTAAGGCGATCTGAGCATCATCGAGAGTTATCACGCCGCTGCCTACCACCTGCGCAAAATCACGTGAACGGCGCAAAAGGCGGTTGGCTATACGCGGCGTGCCGCGCGAACGCGATGCAATTTCGACGGCACCCTCATCGTCTATGTCTATTCCGAGAATACGAGCACTTCGTGTAACTATAAGTGCCAATTCCTCGGGAGAATACAGTTCAAGACGCAAAATAACGCCGAAACGGTCACGAAGCGGTGCACTTAAACTGCCTGCACGCGTCGTTGCCGCAACAAGCGTAAACGGCTGCAGGTCAAGACGAATAGATCGCGCCGACGGTCCTTTGCCGATAATTATGTCTATCATTTTATCTTCCATTGCAGGGTAAAGCACTTCCTCAACACTGCGCGAAAGACGGTGGATTTCATCTATGAAAAGAACGTCGCCTGCATTGAGATTTGTCAAAAGAGCAGCCAAATCACCGGGTTTTTCAACAGCGGGACCTGAAGTCGTATGAAGCGTTGTTCCCATAGTGTTGGCAATTATACCCGCAAGGGTCGTTTTGCCAAGTCCCGGAGGACCGTACAAAAGAACATGGTCAAGAGGTTCGCTTCTTTTGAGAGCAGCCTCCATATAGACGGAGAGATTCTCTTTTACCTGATTCTGCCCGATATAATCGGACATCGTTTTAGGACGCAGCGAAACATCTATATCGCTGTCCGCAGGCGTAAATTCGGGCGCGGTAAGACGCACATCCTCATCAAATGCATTCATTGAATTGTTGATTGAATTTATCGCCACCCGTTATCACCTCGACGAAAGCATTTTTAATCCGTATTTTATCAAATCCTCAACAGGGGAATCCGAATCGGCAGATGCAAGCACCGATGCCGCATCGGACGGAGAAAAACCGAGCGCGGCAAGCGCGCTGACCGCTTCTGAAATGTTCCCCGAAAAAGCAGCCGATGTACTTACGCTGCCCGATGAAATTCTTTCGGGAACGTTTTTTGCAACTTTATCCTTAAGTTCAAGTACTATTCGCTGCGCAATCTTTGCCCCGACGTTCTGTGCCGCCTTGAGAGCTTTAACGTCGCCGGAAGCAATACACAGCGCAAGTGCCTGCGGAGTGAGCACCGACAGAATCGAAACGGCGGCTTTCGGTCCCACCCCCGAAACTCCTATAAGCATTTTAAAATACTCAAGTTCTGCTTCGTCGGCAAATCCGAAAAGCTCCATTGCATCTTCTCTCACCGAAAGATAAGTATAAAGCTTCGCATTTTCGCCGAGTGTGCCTATCCTTTTTTGCGTGTTAAGGCTCACCGTACAGGCAAACGCTACACCGCCGCATTCAATTGCAACGGAATTTGACGCGATATTTACAATTTTCCCCGTAAGGCTGTAAAACATCAAACAGACCTCCGCATTTTTTTCAAATTTTATTCAAGGCTGCCGCAAGTCCCATGATGCCGGATGCACTGCAGTGCGCATGACAAATAGCCATAGCCAATGCGTCGGCTGTATCGTCCGGCTTCGGTACTGCATTCAGTCCCAAAAGCTGGCGAGTCATCTCCTGTACCTGTGCCTTTTCGGCTCTGCCGTACCCCACAACACTCTGTTTGACCTGCAGCGGAGTATATTCATATATTTCCGCACCGGCATTTTTTGCGGCAAGAAGTATGACTCCCCTTGCCTGTGCCACGTCTATCGCTGTTTTTTGGTTTGTGTTGAAGAACAGTTTTTCTATCGACATAACTTCAGGCTTGTATCTGTCGAACAAAAACGTAAGATCGTCATAGATATTCTTTAATCTGTCCGGAAAGCTTCTGCCTGCCTCGGTCGTAACCGCACCGAAATCAACCACTCCGAAATGCTTGTTGTCGTAATTCAAAACACCGAATCCGACGGTTGCATAACCGGGATCAACACCCAAAATAACCATATCGCACCTCGCAGAAAACTTTCAAATCAGTATACCATATTATTATGTTTTTATCAACTGCTTTCTCGATGCAATTTTAACATTTCTCGATGCAATTTTAACAATATCGTAAATTTGTCAATGACAGACACCCGACGGGAATGAGCACATGCCGCCGTATGCTTATCAGCATCG
>CAVFAD010000086.1:0-4746 GCA_963620305.1 Bacteroidaceae bacterium
TAAAACGGGTCACAAAACGTGCGCCGACAATTAAACTTCGCATGGATTGAAATTTGCATTATGTAAAAAAGTTTCCGTCAATTTTATGTCCATCCGTCGCCCAATCGAACAATATTTGCACATGCCCCGTGTCGCGGAACGCTCAGTGCGCGTTCCCTACGGCTTCGCGAAAATTTTCGTATTCTTTTTTATAAAACGTTCATTCGTTATCTGACCGTTACATAGATTGTCTTTCATTACCTTGCAGTCATGCCGTTGTAGGGAACGCGCACTGAGCGTTCCGCGCGGATATACATAAAAATGATTACATTACGCACGTCGACCATTAAAGGTCGCAAGGGTTGACTTTTACATTGTACAAAATTGTTCCGTTAATTTTATGTCCGACCGTCGTCCGACCGAACGGCATTTGCACATGCCCCGTGTCGCGGAACGCTCAGTGCGCGTTCCCTACGGAACCTAACCGCTTGATACCGAAAAAAGTTGGTAGCAAGAGTGAGCCGTCGTGAGTTTGTTTACAAGCGAGCAGGCGAACCGCAGCGTGACTTTTTTCGGAAGCGAGGAGCAAGACAAGCGGGCGGATGTCCCGCGTCACTACGCGGGACGTAGCTTAGCGGTCTTTGCGACGAGCATGCAGCGTGACTTTTTTCGGAGCGGAGAAGCAACGGAGTGAGCATCGGCGGCGAGGAACGCAGCCGCTGAGCGATACGGAGTTTGCGCCGACGCACGGAGCAAAGCGGTCTTTGCGACGAATAGTCGACCGAATCACGGTCTTTGCGGCAGGCTGTTAATACTTTTCCGCTTCGTCCACGCTCAAAACGAACACGGTTGCGCCGCCGACCTTGACCCTGCTGCCGAGTGCGCCGTCTGCGAAGCCCCTGCCGAAGCTCTCCGTTGTAGCCGCGTCATGCACGCGTTCGCTGCAGTGCTTCGCTATAATTTCCTTCGCCGTGCCCACGCGCCCGTCCTCGGTTCCTATAAGGAGCGTGGTGTTGCCCACCATGAGAAAGCCGCCTGTGGTAGAAAGCTTTGTCACGGTAAAATTTGCCTTTGTGAGTGCTGCCGCAACAACTGCGGAATCTTCATTGTTGACTATTGCAATAATAAGCTTCATAATTTGTCTTTCTCCCTTTCTGAAATTACAGCTTCGGCTCGAGCATGCGGCGCGAACGGTTGTCAAGCTTCTTGATGTCCGGCACCTCGTAGCGGTTGTCGTCTGCGTCCTTTATCAGTACGCGCCCGTCGTAAAGCGGCTTTACCGACGCAATGTGGTCGCGAATTTCGAACGTGATGACGCCGTGATCCGTTTCGACCGTCCACATCCATATCTGAAATTTTTCGCTCATAGTGATAAACCGCTTGATTTTCGGAATCATGTAATATTCCCTAAGCGAATTTTCAACGGCGGCTGCGGAATCGGAATCAAGCGACTTTATGTCGCGTATAATTGCAATCTGCTCCCCGTCGTGCGTCATCAGCGCAATGCACTTCGTTGAACCCGATTTCGGAAAAAGCCTGTGCGCTTCAAGCTCCTCGTACTTTTCTTCGGTAAAATAAAACTCAATATCAATGAATATTTTTCCGTTTTGTTTAATTCTGACTTCGGGGCCGTCTATGTACCTTATCATACGTCAGCACCTCTCATTCAAAATTTTCGGCGCGTTTCTGCGCCATAAGCTGTTCGCCCATGGACTGAATCTGAATCAGCTTGTAATACTTGCCCTCAAGTGCCATAAGCTCCTCGGGCGAGCCGAATTCGATGATTTCGCCCTTATCTACGACGGCGATTTTGTTGGCATTTTTAAGTGTTGAGAGTCTGTGTGCAATCATAAGTGTCGTGCGTCCGCGTATCAGCCGCTCAATAGCCTCCTGAATCAGGTGCTCGGTTTCGGAGTCGACCGCAGCCGTCGCTTCGTCAAAAATGAGTATCGACGGGTTTTTCATGACCGCGCGCGCAATCGAAATGCGCTGCTTTTCACCGCCCGAAAGACCCGTGCCGCGTTCGCCGAGAACGGTGTCATATGCATCGGGCAGGCGGCAGATAAACTCGTGCGCATGCGCGATATCGGCAGCGCGAAGCACTTCTTCAACGCGGACATCGCCCGCGCCGTATGCAATATTGTTGAATATTGTGTCACGGAACATCAGCGGCTCCTGCTGCACGTAACCTATCTGGTCGCGGTAATAGTCAAGGTCGATATTCTTTATGTTCTGTCCGTCAACGAGAATTTCGCCCTCGTAGTCGTCGTAGTAACGCATTATCAGGTTAATAAGCGTGCTCTTGCCCGAGCCTGTCGTGCCGACTATGCCGACAACGTCGCCCGGCTCTATCGTCACGTTGATATTCGACAGAACCTTTTTCGAGCGGTCGAAAGAAAAGTTGACATTTTTGAACTCTATTTTACCGTCAATACGGTCGGGAATGTTGCCTTTGCCGAAGTCGTGTTCGGGTTCCGCGTCGAGAATGTCGAGCAGCTTTTCCGCACTTGCAACGGTGTTGCGGTAGGTGTCGCTGAAATTCGCGAAAAAGGTGACGGGCGCGTAGAACATCGACGCGTACGAAATGAACGACACGAGAAGTCCTATCGAAAAGCCGCCTACACCCTTTATGACGTAGCTGCCGCCCGAAAACCATATGAACAGCGACCCGCACGTGACGAGAAATGTCATGAACGCGGGGAAAAATCCCGCAATTTTCGCCGTCGCTGCATCCTCTTTCATCCATTCGTCGCAATACGCGTCAAATTTCTTGACCGCTCGCTCCTCGTTCGTGAACGCCTTTATGACCCTTATGCCGGGTATCGTGTCCGTAAGAATGCCCGAAATCGACGCGCCGCGCCGCCACAAACGCATGTAGCGCGGTCCCACTTTTTTGCCGAATACGCGTCCGATAATTACCACAAACGGAATCGGAGCAAGCGAAAACAGCGTTAATTTAGGATTCATACATATCATTATGACAAGTATTCCCACAAGTGTAAGCAGCTGCACGACCGCCTCCTGCGATATGCGCAGCACAAAATTCTGTATGTTGCTCGTGTCGTTGTTTATGCGATTTATGACCGAGCCGGTCGAAGTCTTGTCAAAAAATGACATCGGCAGATGCTCCGCCTTCTCGTACACGTCCTTTTTTAAGTCCATGACGATCCTGACTCCCGCCACGCGCAGAAGATACGAGCGCACGGCAGTAACGGCATACTGTAATATATATACACCCAGCAGTGCAAGAATCATCGTAATGAGCAGTTTTGATTTCTTTTCGGGCAGCACTTCGTCGACCATATAGCCGGTAATGTACGGCGGAATAAGTGACATGGCTGTCGTAAATATTGACAAAAGCATGCACACTGCAAGCATTTTTTTATGCGGCAGCGCGTATGCCGCAAACTTTGATATCATCTTGCCCTTGCCCTTGCAGTTTATGCATTCCGCATCGGGATTCGGCAGCTTGCGCCCGCACTTCGGACAAAAGCTGCGGCGGTGCATGTACGCGTTTTCAACTGGATAGAGCAGTTCTTCCGAAAAACCGTTCTCCTTCACGGCATTTACAAAATCCGAGCCTGCATCGGCGACAGATGCCGCGGCAAGCGTAAAACGCGTCAGTATGCGCTTTTCACCGTTGTTCATTTCGACGAAAAATGCCGCATTTCCGTACATTCTCTTTACAACGGTCTTCTTTATCTCGTCAAATCCGACCGATACGGGCTGTTCGCCGTACTCGGTGTCAAATGCGTAAATACGTTCCTTTGTGAAGCATAATGCGCTGTCGTGATACTTCAGCGACAGGCTTAAATCGCCAACAACAATAAAAAGCGGCTGTTCGTCGGCAAAAATCCCGTCATAGCTGTCCTTAAATTCGGACGGAAACGGCTTGTTTGTAAGCTGCTTCATTCGCGCTTACCCCCTCGGTTTCGCTTTCGGCAAAACGTTCTCCGCAGCCGAAAAATGCGTTTTTTCACGGACATTATACGTGCTGCACACCGTAAAGTCAATACTTATTTTGTCTTTTTGAAAATCCGTAAAAAACAGGCTGCTCAACACTTCATTTTGTCCGCTTTGTCGGCTGTTTGACAAGATTTACGCGGCGATTTTCCCGCAGTCAGCCGAACGGCACAGGGGCGGCTCTATTTTTTCGGCGATTCCTCCGCAGCTTTTACGTCAATGTCGAGCAGCGAAAAATGCAGCTGCATATCCGTAAGGCAGAACCCCGCATTTTTCACGGCTGCCGCGATTGTGTCAGCCGACGCGTCGGGGTTTTCGACGTAGACCGACACGGTAAAATCGGCAGGGGAAAGCTTTGAATAGGTTATTTCGCCGTCCTTAACGCCGTCTCCCGAAAAACAGACGAGCTTCACGTCTCCGACACTCAACGGGGAATTAAGTTTTATTCCTTTTGCGGAATATTTATAGGGTGACATTTTCGCGCCGTCAATATGCACGCTGAAATCCGCACGGTACACGTCTCCCGTGCACCTTATGCCCGCGTCCGTCAGCGCGGCTTCGTCCGCCGACACTTGAATTACTGTTACGTCGCCCGCAGACACGGTCGCGGGGCGCGAATGCCCGGTGGCAAAAAGCACCGTCATAAACACGAGCAGCGCAAGGACGCCGAGCCACGTGCACCACCCGACAAAACTGTAAAATACGGAGGAAATTTTTTCGATTAGCTTCATTTTTCCGCTCCTTTTTTCCTTAAGCTGACGGGAGTCGAACCCATGCCGCCCGTCAGCGTCCCTTTTTGGCACT
>CAVFAD010000087.1:0-2114 GCA_963620305.1 Bacteroidaceae bacterium
GTTCATCAACACGCGGCGACGGCAAATCAATAAGGTCACTTATTGAGTTTTTTACCTTTCTTGCTTCCGAAGCAACTGTTTCCGCCCTGTCTTGAATGTTTTTAATTCTGCCGTGAATGGCATGATTAAATTCAACCTCATCATAAAGTATCGTGGTGTATCTGTCTGATCCGTCGCCTTGATCGACTTGATTTTTGTAACCGCTGTAGTAAGAAACAGCTTTCATCAAAAAGCCGTAACAAATATTGGACATAATGCCGGCAACCAATCCGTGGAACTGTGAAAAATAATCTTTTATGCCGTCGGCTGCTTCCCCTTTAAACTCCGTCAAACGGACAAGTTTTTCTTCGTTTGTGCCTATTTTTTCGATATCTTCAAGCCATTTCTTGCAGTGTTCGGCACTTTTTGATGTTATCTCCCATATCTCGTCGTAATAAATTTTTCTGTAACTCATGCGGCGTTCCTCCTCTTTCTATTCAGTCTCGGTCAAAATCTGCCTGTTCCTCCTTGACCGAGTTCGGTATCGACACGTACGATTTCAGCCACAGAAGTTAACACATCCGATGCGTCACGAAGTAAAAGAGTTCTGTACTTTTTCATTAGTACTCCGATTTTTTGTATTCGGTCATAATACTGACTTAACATTATTCCGTCACACCTTGAAACGACCGGAACGTTTTTTGTTTCGGGATTGACTGTATTCGAGGACTCCTTCATCGCCGCAACTGCGGCTTGGACAACATCAACTTTTATATCAACCTTTGTCATAATTTCCTCCCTGTTCAGTTCGTCCAATTTCTGATAGTACTGTCAAGCCACTGAATCGATCTGTTGAGACTGTTGACAAGCCAACTCCCCGAATCCAGTTCACCGCGCTTTTTTGCCAACGCACGCCCGACCTCGTCCTGCATCTGATCTATACTTTTATAAAAGTCTTTTGCGGTCTTTTTTACATCGCCTTTTACTTTTTCATCAAATTTATTTTTTGCATTTCCTCGCCACTGAACATTCGGAGCAATGTATTTTAATTTTGAGTCGGATTTAACCCATTCAGCATTCGGGTTGTCATTTTTTTTAATATTGGCTAACCTTTGATATGCCCATTCGAGTTTGCTGATTTGCTCTTTAATTTGTCCGTTTTTTCTGCGTTGTTTTTCAATTTCCTGACGTTTGTAGCGCAATTGACGTTTGTAGTAATCCAAATCATATGCCATTTCTTATCCTCCGTTTCAGTCCGCCAAGACCAGTTTAAGCTTTGTGACATCGTTATCGTTGATGTAGTAGCCGTCGCCGGTCGAGAGCGGTTTTTTGTTCTCGCGCAGTGCCTCGTAGGGTACGTCAAAGGACTTGAGATTTGCAAGGTCGTCGAGGTACAGCAGATGTCTCGACTGCTTTATCGCTCTGACGGCATCGGGCGCATCGTACGAAATTGCCGAATTGGGATAGTTCGCGAAGATTATGCCGACGCCGAAATCCCTGAACCGTCCGGTTATTTCGCCGTACATATCCGACATCTCCATGTCTTTTTGAATTGCCGCCGCAACATCGTTGTTCTGAACAATCATAAGAAGCAGCTTGTTCTGCTCCGTATTTTCGTCAAGCAGCATCGCATCGTAGCGTCGTTCAAGCTCCTTATGCCAGCGGCGTATAACCTCGGCAACGCCGTCCGTACCGATGAAGTAACCGTCCGTCCTGTCCTTAAGAAACGCATACTTTCTTGAAACATCGTCGAAAATAACAATTTCCGCCTTTTGCTTTTTCTCTGAACAAAGGCTGTTCACGATATACGTTACGATATTCCTGTGTCCCGAGCCTTCCTTGCCCGAAATGCCCCATGCACCCATCTGCGACAGGTTGAACATGAACGGCTTTACTTCGGAATACGTCAGTCCGACGGGAATGCTGCAGTCCGACGTTTTTGCACCGAAACCGTTTTTCAGAATATCCGAGGTGAGCACGGTCGGAATGCACGGAATCATGCGCGCCCGCTTGCCGCTGTGCTTTTCATTGAACTGCGCGACAAACTCTTTTATTTTGTTGACGCGGTCGATTTCGCGTTCACCAGAAAAAGCAAGATATGACTGGCACTCCAAAAGACGCTTGTCGATCTCAAC
>CAVFAD010000087.1:2124-4686 GCA_963620305.1 Bacteroidaceae bacterium
CAACAATGCATCTGCCGGGTTTTTCATCCGGTTTGACCGTGACGTGGTCGAAAACATTCGAATATTCTCCGGAGTCGTTGCAGTACAAAACGATTTTGTTTGCAAAATTCGAAATGTATTTGTACCCTATGCCCGAAGTCTGCGAATTTGCGATAATTGCGGATACGCCGACGGAAATGCCGTCGCGGATGACCGTCAACAGGCTGTCGTCATCGTCCAAATAAAGCTCGGACAGTGCGGTAAAATTATCGACAACAATGTATATGTGCGGCAGGTCGGTATACCCCGCGTCGATGTATGACGAAAAAGAGCTGACTCCGACGCTTACGAGCTTTTCTTTTCTGTAATTGATTTCTTCAAAGAGCAGCTTGAAAAGATTTTTCAGCTTTTCGTCCTCGGAGGACGTAACGACACCGCCGACATTGTTGAGAGGTTCAAAGTTTTTCAGCACCATCGAGCCGAAATCCATAATGTAGAATACAGCCTCTCCCGGAGACTTTGAGAGTCCGACGGATTTTACGATCGATTGCAGGAAATTCGTCTTGCCGTACTGCGATGCGCCGATAATAAGGGTGTTCTTGTTGTCGATGTCGAGTAAAGCGGAAGCCTGAATCTGATTGTCGGGGTCGTCGTAAATTCCTATGTCAAGCATGCCGCCCGCAAATCCGGATTCTCCGGGATGTTCGATAACATCGGAAAGCGGCGGAAGACATATGTTAGGCAGAGCTTCGATATTTCTGCGTTCACAGTAATCGTGAACATGACTTACGACAGTCTCCAGCTGTGTAAGGTCACTTTCGCTGTTCTTTTTTCTTTTTTGAGTATAAACGGCTTTCTTTCTGCCCGTTTCGGAAACCTGCAGGACAGAAAATTCCTTTACGCTGCCGTCTGCCGTTTTTTCGGGCGCGCCGCTGTATGCCGACTGGAACAGTTCAAAAATTTCGTTGTTGCCGACCTGCAGATAAGCGCGTCCGGGTTCTTTTATTTCCGCGGCAAGCGGAGATTTCAGCACTTCGTTTGAATCCTCGACGCTTTGCACTTTAAGGCAAAGCTTAAATCTGGAGTTGCTCCAAATCTGGTCGTCGACCTGTCCGGACGGTTTTTGGGTGGCAAGGATAAGATGTACACCGAGGCTTCGTCCGATACGCGCCGCGGATATAAGCTCCTTCATGAATTCCGGCTGTTCTGCTTTCAGCTCGGCGAACTCGTCGACGATAACTATCAAATGCGGCAGCGGAATTTTCACATCGCCGCTTTTAAACTTCTTTATGTATTTGTCGATATGATTGACTTCCGCCTCCGCAAACAGTCTTTGTCTCTTTTGCAGCTCTGCCTTAATCGACTTCAGCGAACGGTCTATTTCCTTGCCGTCTATATTGGTTATCGCGCCGATAAGATGCGGCAGGCTCTTAAACTGATTGACCATGCCGCCGCCCTTGAAGTCGATGATGACAAAACCCACTTCATAAGGATGAAACAGCGTTGCCATGGAAAGAATGTACGTCTGCAGAATTTCGGATTTACCCGAACCCGTCGTACCCGCAACAAGTCCGTGAGGCCCGTGCGCCTTGTCGTGCAGATCCAAATAAACCGTACCGCTTTTGGACACACCGAGCGGCGCAGCCATCGAACGGAATACTTCGGAGGCCTCCCACCGCTTTTTCAGATCCAAATCGTCGGCGGCGAGAATATTCATCATTTCGAAAAGGGAAATATTTTTTGTCAGTGTTCCCTCGAGTGAAATTTCTTCGGTGTATACCGGAGAAAGCAGGCTTACAAGCTGCCGTGCCGACGCGTCGTCGGGCGCGTTGAACGTAAAGCCGACCTTTTCGTCGCAATCGGCTGCATTAAGCAGATATCCGGAGGAGGCGGAATCAAGCGCAACTATATAATTGCATCCGAGCGGAACAGCCTGTTTTGAGTCTGCCATGAACACAAAAGTAACCGATAATTCGGATGCCTTTGAAACGAATTTCGAAAGCGGATGGCTCTGGAAGCCGTACTCGTCATAAAAGAATATAACAAAGTGTTCTCCCTTTTCGCCCTGCTCCCTTTGCGTCAGTTCCTTATAGAGATAATCGAACATCCTGTTTTTGCTGTCGCCGTCGCATACGATATTGCGCAGTCCCGTGACACTGTTTTCCGCATACGGCAAAAACCGCAGCCACGCGACTCTGTCGGCATGCGTTTCGTCGGCAATAAAGAAAAGCTTTACGTCCGAATGATAATGGCGGGCGCAAATGTCGAGCACCATGCTTTTCATCATAGAAAAACGGGCATTCTCATCGCCTATGATGCCGACGGCATTCGATTTTTTGAAGTCGCAGACAACTGGCGCATTGTTCAGAATTTCAAATTCTTCGGAGATTTTTTCGGGAATCAGCTGAAGCTCGTCTTCGACCTCCAGTTTTTCCTGCTTTTTATAGTTTATCTCTCGGACGGACTTTACCGCTCCCAAACCCAATCTGACCGAAAGAAAATCGTCGTCCTCCGGCATACGGTCGAACAAATCGCCCGAAAAGCTCTGCAGCATAAACCGTTCCGTGTCCTGATCGATATATA
>CAVFAD010000088.1:0-4537 GCA_963620305.1 Bacteroidaceae bacterium
GTATAGTATCTACATCAACGAAGATTTGAACCATACACGGGAAGATAATATCAAGGAATTTGCACGCGGTGAGGTTTTAATGAGGGTCGGAGCAAATAATTACTCGGCAAAGGTTATTGTTGGCTTTACTGCAAGCAAGCAAATGCTTTTGTATGATATTGTTGACTTCGCTCCAACTAATATTGCAACAAAAAACGGGCGGAAAGTTAAACACTTAATCGGTTCTTTTGGCTTGCAACACATCGTGGAATCTGCTATAATGATTAAAAAGGCGAAAATTATACGCATTTCATATGAGGTGTTCGGTAATGGCAAATTTAAAAAAGCTTTCAAAAAATGCACTTGCTGCAGCCGCAATCGGTGTCGGTGCATATTACGGCGCAGGCGGACTTCTGTGTGCGGGAGTTCTCTCGCGGCGTGCCGTCAACAAGGCTCCCGAGGAGTCTCTCAACAATCCCGCAGACATGCACAGATATATTAACAACGAGGATTTCCGCCTGAGTGACGACTGGTATATAGCGAACACTCCTGCGGAAAAATCGCTGATAAACCGCTCGGGAAAAACGATTCATGCCGACATTATCACCGCAAAAGAACCGTCGCATCTTTGGGCCGTAATCAATCACGGATACACTTCGCGCCCGCGTTCAATGGCAAGACAGGGTCGGCATTTTTACGAAAACGGATTTAATGTACTGCTGCCGTACATGCGCGGTCACCGCCTGAGCGAACAGAATTTCTGTTCCATGGGTTATTTTGACAAGGACGATGTCTGCGATTGGATAAGCTATATAGTTTCAATCGACCCCGAAGCGCAGATAGTCGTAATGGGATGCTCAATGGGCGGCGCAACAACAATGCTCGTCACGGGTGAAAACCTGCCGAACAACGTTAAATGTGCCGTTGAGGACTGCGGTTATACAAGCTGCTACGACGAATTCGGCGAACAGATAACTAAAATAACACATCTCCCTCGCTTTCCTTTCCTGAACGCAGCCAACAGCTTTTCAAAAGCCTTTCTCGGTTTCGGTTTTGAAGACTGCAGTCCGCTCGAAGCCGTAGGAAGAAGCAAAACTCCGACACTTTTCATACACGGCACCGAAGATAAATTTGTCCCGTTTTGGATGCGCGACATCCTTTTTGACGCATGCACCGCCGAAAAGGACAAATTAGACGTTCCCGATGCGGCTCACGACGAGTCGTGCGAAAAGCACCCCGAAATTTACTGGCCGAAAATCGATGCGTTTGTCGCAAAATACATACCCGTGTTAAAATAATCCCCGCCGAAAAACGCGGCTGCCGATGCTATTCGGACGGCTGTAAAGGCGGCACAAAAATTCCGAAAACGCATGTTCGGATTTTACAAAAGAAAATGCTGCGGCAGATGAAAAACGCAAGTTGTTTCACTGCCGCAGCGTTGTGTTTTTACGGCATAAAATGCCGTAAAATGCAGAGTTTATTTTTCCATAAGTCCTTCGGCAACACACCATGCGTGGAACGCTTTCAGGCTCTCCTTACGTGCGGCGGAAAGCTTTTGTCCTCCTCTGTTGCGCGGCTGCATACCCTTAATGCCCTGAAGATTCACGAGGTATTTTGCGGAGCAGTTAAAATCGGCATCTATGGCGCAGTCGAGAAGTATTATTTCTCTGAAGCGTTTTTCCGCAAGAGCCATGTCGCCGCTCATGAAAGCGTCGAAAAATCTTTTGAAGAACGCGCCGCCGCAGGAAGTTGGTGTTGCCATAACTCCCCTTGAACCGAGCTTGAAGGCTTCGAAAAGGAACGGCATGTTCGCCTGAATAACGCATGAATTGCCTTTCCTTTCGATTTTGGACTTAATGCCGTCGTATGTGCATGTTGTATCCTTGATGCCGTAAATGCCGCACTCGTCGACAAGCCTGCCGTAGCATTCGCCCGAGATATGACACGGCTGCAGACCGGGAAACTCGTACATAAAAACGGGAAGAGAAGTATGCTGTTTAAGTTCACCGATATATGTCACGAGTCTGTCCGGGTCATTGCCGAAGCCTTTCGTCGTAAATACGACACCGTCCACGCCCGTTGCTTCGATACGCTTAAGCTCCTCAACCTGCGCAAACCACGACGGCTCCATGTTTGCCGTTGCGACGACGGTAGTGCTGCCCTTGTGCTTTACCGTGAGAGAGGCAAGCTTTACCCTTTCTTCGAGCGTAAGCGCAGCCATTTCGGAGCTGCCGCAAACGGCGAAAAGGTGGGCAACACCCTGTGAAGCCTGCCAATCGGCATATTCCTCGTATGCATTGTAATCAACGCTCATGTCCTCTTTGAAGGGCGTGAGCATAAGTGAAAAAATACCCGTATAATCTTCCGTAAGCTTACTCATTGTTTTTTTGCGCGGTTATCAGAGAACGGTAACCGTGCCATCCTCCTCAACCTTGATTTTATCGCCCGTTTTTACTGCTGCAAGAAATTCTTCGCCGAGACTGTCGACGGTAGGCATCGGGTGATCCGTCCACACGTCCGAAAGAATCGCGCCTGCGGCGGCAAGAGAATCTATCGGGTGCGCGAACAGCAGGCAGGCGGGATTTCTGCCCATGGCAGTTGCGCAGTAAAGCACCATTCCGCCCGTTGTGGAGCCGATGGTCTGAGGCAGACACAGAGCCTTGCCCGCCATAGGCTTATTGTAAATATCCGGATTGTTCTGATCTCCGCATTTCGCTTCTTTGTCACCGAACATGAGGCTGTGCTGAAAGCTTGCAAGAGTATTGAAGCCGCCGTGCGAAACAAGAGCTTCGACGGTACACGCGCCCGGAACAACAGCTCTGCCTTTGAATATTTTCATTACATTACGACTCCTTTCGTGATATATTTGAGAATCTCGTCACTTGTGTAATAACGGGATGAAGTATAAGTTCTTAATTTGTTTGAATTCGTAATTACCGGTTTTTTGCCGCAAAGCGGATTGTTCATATACATCAGCGGGCAGATATAACTGAGGATAACACCCGTGGCTTTCAGTCTGGCGGCATATGAGGTCTTGTTGAATTTTTCGATAACGGCGGGAGCGGTGGTAAATACCGTGGGGACTGCGACCTTTTTTCTTCCCTCCGCCTCCAGTCCTCTCTCAACATTCTCCGTCCACTCAACAAGCTGGCTGTAGGTAAGGTGCGGACAGCCGACAAAGCAGAGCTTCGGTTTTGCGTCTTTGTCTTTCCAGATAACGGGATAGCTGCTTTTTACGCGCTCAAGCTCCGCGTCGTCGATAACATATGTTTTTGCGCCGTCCGCGACAAGCTTCTCGCCGCTTTCGACCGCTTCGGGAGTAAGACCGTCAATGTGATAAAGTCCGACTGCGCCGTTTGAAGCCGTTGCCGCGCCGAAATCCTTAAGATATCCTTTTACGCCGTCGGTCAGTTCGTTGCCGAGCCATTTATCGAGTCCCTTTATGTACGGAACGTCCTCCATGACTTTCATTCCGATGGCGGAGCCGAGAATCTGCGCTTCGGGTTTTTTTGAGGTTTTGACCTCAACCGTCCATGTTGCTTTTCTGCCCTCATCGGTCAGCAGTCCGAAATACGGGACAAAACCGACAATGGAGCCGAAAAGCTCAATGATGCCCGAATTGCGGTTGCAGCGTGCGCCGAGGACGGAGTTTGCGTAAACGACCGCGCTTGATTCCGCCCATGAAAGCACCTCGCCCTTTGCGGGAGTGTTGCCGACTTCGTCGAGATAGCATGCACATGTGTATGCGCTGTCGCTCACTATGCCGAGCCTTGACAGCTGTTCGTCATAGCTGTCCTGTGAATTGTACATAAATTTTTTGAACACAAGGTTTTCGATAAAACTTGCGGGAACTTTTTTATCCAACGGTTTCGGGTCGACGGAAAACTGCTGACCCGAAATGCACTTTTCGTCAATAAGCCTGTCCATAAGCTCATAAACGGGCTTCATGACACCGAGTCCGAAGCTGGTGACAAGATGTCCCATTTTGCTTGTTACGGGCACCATTTTCGTCGCGCCGAAGGTTTCGCCGTACATGACAAGCGTTTTCATCACCTTTGCCATAGCATCGCCCTTCGAGCCGTCGAGAATCGCCTGCTGCTCGGCTGTAAGCTCCATATTGTAAGGCATGAAATCAATCCTTTCAACTGTTTTCTTAAAATGTCGCTTATTCAATTATAGCAAATCACGCGGCAAATGCAACATTTATATCGCAAAAACCGTAAAACCCGCCGAATCAATGTTTGTTTTCCCGAAAGGAATTCTTAAGAACGGATTAACGCTGTTGTTTTTTCTTCGCCGCAAAGGTATCATTTAATAAGAGCAAGATATCCGATAAGAAAGCGCGGGGCAGCCCGAAGGGATTATTTAAAAAGTGCGGAGGTATCATTATGGTAAGAATAATCATCGGTGCCGCAGGAACGGCGGTTTTTATTCTTCCCGTGCTCGGCGGGGTCTTCAACATCGGTACGGCTACGGGACTGATGCTTTTCGGCATAATCTTTTTAAGCTGACGGGAGTCGAACCCATGCCGCCCGTCAGCGTCCCTTTTTGGCACTTT
>CAVFAD010000089.1:0-4434 GCA_963620305.1 Bacteroidaceae bacterium
CGGAATAGACTTTTTCCGCAAGATTGTTTCTGCAGTAAATTTTTGCTGCATCTTTACCGAATTTTTCCTCAATATTAACCCAATGCCAATCCATATCGACCGTTGCGACCGTAAGCGGTATTTTTTCTTTTTCAAAGCGGTTTATAAGGGCAATATATTCATCCTGCGTGTATGCCTTGTAACGACTCCACCAGTTTCCGAGGGCAAACCGCGGAATAAGGGGAGGGAACCCCGTAAGCCGAAAAAAGTCGCGTACGGCACCGATATAGTCAAAGCCGTATGCAAAATAATATTTGTCGGTTTCACGGCACTTGCGTTTTGCAAAGTGACCGTCCGATGTCAGAACAAGGGAATCGCTGTCATCAAAAACCGCGACACCGTCTTTTGATATTACACCGTCGCACAGACGGCAAAAGCCGCTTGTGTTGTCAAGCGTGCGGCCGGTACCGCCCAAATTGCCGCTTTTGAAATTTGTCGATATTCTTCCGTCTTTGAGGCTGATTTTTACAAGTTTGCGTTTTTTTAAGTTAAATACGAATTCGGTCGACGCAGTTGTGACAATAACATTTTCGCCGGAACACGCGAAACAGCAGTCCGTTTCGCAAAATGCTCTGTCCGATACCGCCTGTGTGGGAAAATCGCAGAAAACACTTGAGTTTTGAACCTCGACCCGCAGAAGGCGATCCGTCAATACACTTAATCTGCAGCCGTTGCGTATAAAACATCTGCTTTTGTCGACATGCGGTTTTACTTCGGGCGAAAATTGCTTCATAAAATCAGTCATTTTTCCATCACCGTTAAATATCTTACAGGAATTTTTATACTTTGTCAATTTGCGGAACGAAAATTTTAAGCAATACGGCAAGCTGTGCTTGAAACGTCGAGTGTAATATGTTAATATATCCGATGTAATGAACCGTTACAGCAGTTTATCGGTTTCAAATCTTTTCCGCAGCTTTTTTATGCATTTCGTCTCGATCCTGCTCACATACGATCTCGAAATATTGTACGCTTTTGCAATCTCATTTTGCTTCATCGGCACACCGCCGTTTAAGCCGTATCGCATAATCATTATCGAACGTTCGCGTGGATCCTCCAGCTCGTCGACGTACTTAATAACATGCCGACTGTATATGCTGCGGCAGATTTCATCAAGTGTCGTATCCTCGTCGCATATTATATCAGTCAGAGTGAGCGGGTTACCCTCAAAATCGGTTTCAATCGGCTCATCGAAAGAAATGTCAAGCGCGGTCTTTTTTTGATTGCGAAAAAACATCAGTATCTCATTGTCGATGCACCTTGCCGCGTACGTTGCAAAACGAACGCCTTTGTCGGGATTGTAAGAATTGACCGCTTTTACAAGTCCGACGGTACCGACCGACAGCAGCTCATCCGTGTCTTCGCAAAAAGAATAGTATTTTTTTATGATGTGCGCAACAAGCCGCAGATTTCTTTCCGCCAGCACTTTTTTGGCGTTCGCATCGCCGTTTTTAAGAAGTGTCAGGTAATACTCTTCTTCTTTTTCGGTCAGCGGTTTCGGAAAAACAGGCTTGCTTTCAAGATGCAGCGCAACTAAAATATTTTTAATAAACAGTTCGGCGAATATCATTTTGAGCCTCCGGTCAGATTGTGATATTCCATTATATGCTTACGAAGCCGTTGTGTTACGGGTCGAGGTGCACATATGATATTTTTTGTCAAAAGCATTTGTTGTCGAAAGGAGAGATAAGGCTTGCGCGAAAGTTCTAAAGCAGCGCTCGGCGGAATTATCGCCGCGCTGTCGGTATGTATTATGCTTGCCACATATATCTCACCGCTGCTTGTATATACCGCACCGCCGTTTGCGGGACTTTTGCTGATTTTTATTATCAAAGAAATCGGTTATTCGTGGGCATTAGGCACATATGCAGCAGTAAGCTTTTTGACTGTTTTTGTTGTTGCCGACAAGGAATCCGCCGTATTTTTTACGTTTTTTTTCGGATACTATCCCATCCTGCGAACATTTCTTTGTGAAAAAATAAAGCTGAGACCGCTGTCTTTCCTTGCGGGGTTTACGGTGTTTAATATTTCGCTGCTCTTTTCGGTTTTGCTTTGCTCCAAGGTTTTCGGTATCGATTACTCGGAATTTACCGAAGGGGGACGGATAACGGTACTGCTGTTTATCGCAATGATGAACGTCGTATTTATTGTGTACGATTATCTTTTCTTGAAGCTCAACGTTTTTTATGACCGAATGCTGTCGGAAAAAGTAAAAAAGCTGTTCCGTCATTAAAATCAATCCGAGAACATATATTTTGTACAGCTCTGATAACGGAGGTCTGTATGAAAATTCGTTGTATTGAAGCAGCTTTATTTACTGCATTCTTAATCGCGGTTTGTTTTGCATCCGTTAAAAATGCAAAACTCGACGGAATGAGAACCGGTTCCGAAAAAATTTTACGGAAGAATCCCGTTATTATACTTGACGCGGGTCACGGCGGCGAGGACGGCGGGGCGGTTGCAGCCGACGGAACTAACGAAAAAGACATAAATCTTGCAATTGCAAACGATATAGCCGCGCTGTTTGAAGTGTTTTCGATTGATTATATCGCCGTCCGTACGGAGGACTTATCCGTCGGGGACAATTCCTTGCCCACACAGAGAGAACGGAAAAAATCCGATATAAAAAACCGCGAAAAACTCGTTAACGGTACGGCGAACGCAATTTTTTTCAGCATACATCAAAATAAATATGATGTTGCAAAGTACAGCGGAACACAGGTGTTTTACGGAGCGCAGAATCCCGAATCCGAAATATTGGCACAACAGATTCAGGATTCGGTTAGGACTCTGCTGCAGCCTGAAAATACACGGCAAATAATGCCGTCCGGCGACAGCATATATTTGCTTTATAATGCAACGGCTCCGTCGGTGCTGACGGAATGCGGCTTTTTGAGTAATCCCGAGGAGCTTGTTCTTTTAAAAGACAGCACATATCAAAAGAAAATGGCATATGCCGTTTTTTGCGGACTGCAGGATTACCTGAATAATTTTTCTATGTAAAGGAATGTATAAATGGCTCAAAAAAACAAAACGTTTTATGTTTGCTCCGAGTGCGGTTACATTTCACCGAAGTGGAACGGCAAGTGTCCGGAATGCGGTGAATGGAATACGCTTATTGAAGAAATCGAGCAAAGCAATTCTTACCGTTCGGGAACGGGCAGACTTGATCGACCGCTGCAGTCGGCACTTAAACTTGACGAAATAGACGACAGGGAAGAGCTGCGTTTGGACACCGGGACGGCTGAACTTAACCGTGTTCTCGGCGGCGGACTTGTAAAAGGTTCGCTTGTCCTGATTTCGGGCGACCCGGGAATAGGGAAGTCAACGCTCCTGCTTCAGGCTTCTTCCGCACTCGGCGCAAGCAAAACCGTTTTATATGTTTCGGGTGAGGAATCTCCGCGTCAGCTTAAACTGCGCGCACGCCGACTGAATGTCAACGCCGACGGACTTCTGATTTTATGTAATACCGATGCGAACGCGGTATGTGATTTTGTTGTGAATAAAAAACCCGATGTCGTAATAATCGATTCGGTACAAACCATGCAGCTGCCCGAAGTTCATTCCTTGCCGGGCAGTATCGCTCAGGTTCGCGAATGTGCAAATCTGTTTATGCGGCTTTCAAAAGAGTTGAATATCCCCGTGCTGCTCGTCGGACATGTAAACAAAGACGGGAATATAGCGGGACCGAAAGTGCTTGAGCATATTGTTGACTGTGTGCTTTATTTTGAGGGGGAAAAAAATCTGTCATACCGAATCCTCAGAGCCGTAAAAAACCGCTTCGGGTCAACTAACGAAATCGGCGTGTTCGAAATGCGCGATAACGGTCTTTGCGAAGTCACAAATCCGTCAAAAGCATTGATAGCGGGCAAGCCGAACGGTGTTTCGGGGTCGTGCATTGCCTGTGTAATGGAGGGGTCAAGACCGATCCTTGCAGAGGTTCAGGGACTTGTGTGTCAGTCGGGTTTCGGGAATCCGCGAAGAGCTTCAAACGGTTTTGACTACAACAGAATGTCAATGATAATTGCCGTATTGGAAAAAAGAGCGGGTTTTTATCTGAATTCGTGTGACGTATATATAAATGTAGCCGGCGGTCTGCGCATAGACGAACCTGCCTCTGATTTGCCCGTTGCGCTGTCGCTTATTTCCAGCCTGCGCGATAAGGTTTTGCGTGACGACTGTATTGCGTTCGGCGAAATAGGTCTTGCAGGTGAAATAAGAGCTGTAAGCAATGCCGAACTGCGTGTACGCGAGGCGATTCGCCTCGGATTTAAAAAATGTATAATTTCCGCGCATAATCTGAAGGAGCTTAACGAAAAGTTATTTTCTTCGATTAAAATAGAAGGCGTAAATAATATAAGAGCCGCATTTGAAGAAGCGGCAAACTAAGAAAAC
>CAVFAD010000090.1:0-4255 GCA_963620305.1 Bacteroidaceae bacterium
CATGGACGGAAATCAGCCTGTCAAAACCGACACGGGTTCAACTCCCGTCAGCTTAAGCGGTGCGTTTCGAAAAAGACTTGACACGATACTCAAAAAGCTTGTAAGTACTAAGCTCGGAAAAGCTGCTGCACGGGCAGTCACGGTTCTTTTTATCGCTGCCGCAATAACTGCTGCGGCGGAAACGGCATTCATTGCGGCGGCAAGTCTCGACAAGCCGAAAAACTCCGACGTTACTCTCGTCGTGCTCGGCTGCAAGGTAAACGGTACCGCCCCGTCGCTCATGCTGCGCGAAAGAATCGATGCGGCATATGAATTTTTGTCCGAAAATCCCGAAATGTTATGCGTTCTTTCGGGCGGTCAGGGTTCGGACGAAGATATAAGCGAAGCGCAGTGCATGTTCAACGAATTGGTCGCGGCAGGCATTTCGCCGACGCGGCTGTACATAGAAGACAGATCGACCTCCACAAAGGAAAACCTCAATTATACGGGTAAAATTATCGAACTGTGCGGACTGAAAAAGGACATTGCCGTTGTCACCAACGAATTTCACGAATTTCGCGCAAAAATGCTTGCAGAGGAACTCGGACTCGGCTTTTCCGCAGTTTCGGCAAAAACAGCCGCTTGGCTTTTTCCGACATATCTTGTTCGCGAGTGGTACGCGATAATTTATGAGGTGCTGTTCAGATAAACCGACGGGAACCGAACACCTGCCGACAGACGCAGCCGGTTTCGGGATATTCTCCCTTTCGGTCCTGACAGGCATGCTTTGACACTGTGCCGCATATCAACCTACCGCATCGGTATATTTTTATACTCTTTTTGTACGACTTGGCTATTGAATTTTTTTTGCGGATACGGTATACTTTGCTTATAAGGACAAAAAATACGCCTGCGCCGAAAAGCGCGGGCAAAACAAAAAGTATACGGTTAGCTTTCGCTAATTAAAGGCAGGCGACAGAATTGAAACAGTTTAACGTTACCGGAATGAGCTGCGCGGCATGCAGCGCGCGTGTCGAAAAAGCCGTCGAAAATGTAAACGGCGTAACGTCGTGCTCGGTAAGTCTTCTCACAAATTCAATGGGTGTCGAGGGAACAGCCTCCGACAACGATATTATAGCAGCCGTCGAAAAAGCGGGTTACGGAGCGAGCGTCAAAAACAGCAAAGACACAAAAACGGCAGACGAGAAAAACGCACTTGAGGACAAAGAGACTCCCGCGCTGAGAAAGCGGCTCGTTGCCTCCGCTGTTTTTTTGCTTGTTCTGATGTATTTTTCGATGGGGCACATGATGTGGAATTTTCCGCTGCCGTCCTTTTTTGAGGGCAATCATGTTGCGATGGGACTTGTTCAGCTGCTGCTGTGCATTGTGATAATTTTCATAAACCGCAAATTTTTCACAAGCGGCTTCAAGGCTCTCGTCAACCGTGCACCGAATATGGATACACTTGTTGCGCTCGGTTCATCCGCCGCGTTTGTTTACAGCCTTGCGGTGCTGTTTCTGATGACGGATTCCGTCGTGCGCGGAGACACGGCAAAGACGGCAGAGTTTATGGACAAGTTTAATTTTGAGTCCGCCGCAATGATACTGACGCTTATCACCGTCGGAAAAACGCTTGAAGCGCATTCAAAGGGCAAAACCACCGACGCACTCAAAAGTCTTATTGAGCTTGCGCCCGACACTGCCAACGTAATAAGGGACGGCGCGGAAGTGACGGTACCGGTATCGGAACTGAAAGCAGGCGATATTTTTACTGTCCGTCCCGGCGAAAAGATACCTGTTGACGGTGTTGTCACCGAGGGAGCTTCTGCCGTAAACGAAGCCGCTCTTACGGGAGAGAGCGTTCCCGTCGACAAGGCGGAGGGCGACAGCGTGTTTTCAGCTACGGTAAATCAGTCCGGATATATAAAATGCAGAGCGACGAGAGTCGGCGAAGATACGACCCTTGCACAGATCATAAAAACCGTAAGCGATGCGGCAGCGACAAAAGCTCCGATAGCAAAAACGGCGGATAAGGTGTCGGGCATATTTGTTCCCGTCGTGATATCAATAGCAGCCGTCACCGCAGCGGTTTGGTTTTTCATAAGTCGCGACATAGGCTATGCCGTCGAACGCGGCATTTCCGTGCTCGTCATAAGCTGTCCGTGCGCACTTGGTCTTGCGACTCCCGTTGCTGTAATGGTCGGGAGCGGAGTCGGCGCAAAAAACGGCATACTGTTCAAAACCGCCGCTTCTCTCGAAGAAACCGGCAGAATACAGATAGTCGCGCTCGACAAAACGGGTACCGTTACAAACGGCACACCCGTCGTTACGGACATTATTCCGTCGGAGAATAAGACGGAACGCGAGCTGCTCGAATTTGCGGGCAGTCTCGAAGCGAAAAGCGAGCACCCTCTCGCCGGGGCGATTACGGATTTCTGCGCAGAAAAAAACATAAGATTATCCGAAACGGATAGCTTTACGGCTTTGCCCGGCGCGGGACTGACGGCAACGCTCGGCGGCAAGACCGTATTCGGCGGCAACCGTAAGCTTGTCTCCGAAAAAACCGCCGTCGACGCAAAAATGCTCGAAGCCGCGGACAGACTCGCGCAAGCGGGCAAAACTCCGCTGTTTTTCGCAAGCGAAGATGAATTTTACGGAATAATCGCCGTCGCGGACATCATAAAAGAGGACAGCGCCGAGGCGGTAAAGCAGCTTAAAAATATGGGAATACGCGTCATAATGCTTACCGGCGACAACCGCAGAACCGCCCTTTCCGTCGGCAAACAGGCAGGCATTACGGAGGTCATTTCCGACGTAAAACCCGACGGCAAAGAATCCGTTATCGGCGAATTGCGAAAGCTCGGCAAGGTCGCAATGGTGGGAGACGGCATAAACGACGCGCCTGCTCTCACTCGCGCAGATATCGGCATTGCAATAGGCGCAGGCGCGGATATCGCCGTTGATGCCGCGGATGTTGTGCTTATGAAAAGCAGTCTTGCGGACGTTCCCGCTGCAATAAGACTTTCGCGCGCGTCTCTCAAAAATATTCATGAAAATCTGTTCTGGGCATTCATTTACAACACGGTCGGCATTCCTCTTGCAGCAGGTGCGCTGATTCCGCTCGGACTGACTCTGCAGCCGATGTTCGGTGCAGCCGCAATGAGCCTGAGCAGCTTCTGCGTATGCATGAATGCGCTGCGTCTGAATCTTCTGAAAATTCATGAAACGCGTCATGACAAAAAAATAAAAGAGGTCGCAATAAATCTTCCCGCCGATGCTGCAGCCGTTGCGGATTCGGTGTCAGCCGACGCGGATACGGTGAGACGCACCGCCGTAATCGGTGGGATGATGTGCCCTCACTGCGAAAACACTGTCAAAAAAGCTCTTGAAGCTATCGACGGCATAAAAAGTGCCGAGGTAAGCCATATAAAAGGCACTGCCGTAATCACTCTGACAAAAAATGTCGGTGAAGACGTCATTGCAAAAGCCGTAACCGACAAGGGATATGAATTTGTCTCGATAAAATAAACGCTTAAAGAAAACAGAACAAAAAAAGACTGCATTACGCACGGCGCACACCGACTTTTTGAGGCGGCGCTGTCTGCTTGCGGTCTTTTTTATGTATAATTCAGCCGAAGACTCGCCCGAGCCTTATCGCCTTGACTGTTATTTTGCGATATCCGCATATTCGATACGTATCACTTTTTCGATTTCGGTCGGAGAGGTTTCTATTTGCAGTCCTATTCTGCCGCCGCTGAAAAAGATTTTCTCGCGTGTTTTTGCACTGATATCAAATACGGTTCTGAAGAATTTTTTCATACCGACGGGCGAACAGCCGCCGTGAACATACCCCGTAAGGCCGAGCAGCTCCCGCGATTTAATCATGTCGATACTTTTTTCGCCTACCGCGCCTGCGGCTTTTTTCAAATCCAGCTCTTTTGCGACGGGAACAACAAAAACGTAATGCGTATTCGTCTTGCCCACCGTTACCAGCGTCTTAAAAACATCGTCGGCATCCTGATGCAGAATTTTCGCCACCTCCGTGCCGCTGACCGCGTCGTCCGCTGCCGAGCCGTAGGAGTGCGTCGTGAATTTTATTTTTTTCTGAGTAAGAAGTCTTACTGCGTTTGTTTTTTCGGGGATATCCTTCATCCGTTTTTTTTGCGGCAGCCGTCGGTGTATTCGTCCGAAAGCGGTTCGCCTGCCGATAAACCTCGCTTTTGTGAATTTTGATATATATTTTAGTATTCTTCCCGCCGCAGGTCAAGTCCCGTAC
>CAVFAD010000091.1:0-3780 GCA_963620305.1 Bacteroidaceae bacterium
GATATAAAAATCTTGCCGAAAGTATTGCAAAAAACACTTCGGGACGCGCGGTTTATGCAACCGGCGAAATTGAATTTGCTCGCAAACGCCGTGACGAGACTTATATACTCACAGGAAAGACCGAAACAGGTGAACTCCCGATTCGAGTTACGCATAACGATACAAAGCTGAATAATGTTTTGTTTGACAGAAATACGGATACTCCGATATGTGTCGTTGACCTTGACACCGTTATGCCTGGACTGTCACTCTATGACTTCGGAGACGCTATCCGTTTCGGTGCAAACACAGGCGCAGAGGATGAAAAGGATCTGTCAAAGGTTTCGCTCGACCTCGGACTTTACGAGCAATATGTGCGCGGCTACTTTTCTGCCGCAGGCGACAGCCTGACCGAAGCCGAAATTGCATGTCTGCCGTTTTCTGCGAAGATAATGACCTTGGAGTGCGGTATGCGCTTTCTTACGGATTACATAGACGGTGATGTTTATTTCAAAACGTCTTATAAGCAGCATAATCTTGACCGCTGCCGTTCGCAATTTGCACTTGTTGCGGACATAGAAAAGAAATTTGATGAAATGAAAAAAATAACCGCAGATGCCTATAAAGATATCTGCGGGAAGGATATTGAAATTTAGGCGCATTTTGTGTCGGCTGATGTCTTTGAAACCGAAGCGACGGGACATCAGCCGTTTTTTTATCTTCCGCAGCCGCACGACGGAGAAAATCCGTCGGAATCGGCTGAATTTGCCTGTGCAGCGGCGGCGTTTTCATTGGGCGGGAAAAATTCAGATACGGGGAAGCGAATTTTTCTGAACGAGTCACAGGGACTTTCCGTATCGCAGGAGCATTCCTTGGACGGCATGCAGAAGTCATATGCGGGAATAAGCATCTGCACATCTCTTTCAAGCTGAACTATAGAAAAGACACCTATCGTTACGCGAACGGCTTTGCTGTTGCTCTGCGGCCCGAAATTGCCGCTGAACGCGCGGCGTATTCCCACGGGTATGCCGTTTTCGGCATCCGGAATATTGTTGCAGCAATCGCACGGACGGCATATGCGGGCATCAAGGCAAAGCGGCTCGGCAACCTGAACCTTTACGCGGGGATTTGTTGAAGTTGCGGGGAACTGCATGTCAATTTCGCTTGAATATTCCGACGAAAATACTTTTACGCTGCCTTCACTGCCGTAAAGAATGCATTTCTTTGAGAACACGCAAAGGCCGTACACTGTCTGCGGAGGTGCAGACGGGGAAGTGTATGCGTCAAGCGCGACCATAAAGAAAAAGGTTATATCAACCGAGTAATACCCGCGGTTAAAGGGAACCTTTTCAATTTCCGTAAATACGTTTATGACTTCGCAGCCCCTGCACCTAACGGTCGAAGCGGCATCGATTTGTGCCTGTGCGGCATCCGTAAAATACACTCTTAAATCGCTTAAGCAATCCTTGTCGGCACATGAATCGTAAACTCGCGGTGTGTCGATGCACACAGCTTCGTTTATCTGCCTTTGGCATCCGTTTCCGCCGACTGCACTGTTCTGAATAATATCCGGCATAAAAATCCTCCTGTGAAAATTAAATGTGAAATCCGAAAACTTCATTACATAATACGTTCGACAGCCGAAAATGTTCCGTCCGGCGACACTTTTGATGTTTTTGTAGGTTTACGGGTTTTCTTTTTACTGTTATACTTAGCATGGATTCGTCTCATGTCAGGCTAATTAAGACATACCTTATCGGAGCAGATGATTACGTATATGGAAAATTATTTCATGCATAGGATAACAGCTACGGACAAATGTATCAATATGCCGAAAATTTATTGCTTTTGCGGCAAAACAGATATACTGACCTTTTATTCGGAAAAATTTTTTGAGAAAATGAAAAAAGCGAAAAAGCCGTTTGAGTTGCATGTTTTTGACGGAATGTATCATGTTTTTCCGCTTTATCCGTTAAAAGCTGCCCGCGAAGTTTTCGGTAATGTCTGCCGATTTATAAAAGAATAATTTGTAAGTAAGGTAAAACGGCGGCTCCCGCAAACAGGGAACCGCCGATACTTATATAAGTCTTTATTTACCGCAAAAAACGTTACAGGAAAAAATTACTTCTCTATAACAATGCCCTTTTCTTTTCTTGCTTCTTCAAGGTCGGAAAGCATTTTTGCTTTTTCGTCGCCGGATATCGAATAGAAAAGAATCGGTACTATGCAGAGCAGCAAACTCAGTCCGGGGACAATCGAAATGAGTGAAAACATTGCGAAATTCTGTCCCGCCGTCAATTCGGTTGCAGCCTTTATCGCCGTGTCGTTAACCATCTCCTTAACCGGGAGCTTTACAATCAAGTAAACGATTACTATACCGCAGGTTGCAAAAGCGTTGCCGATTTTATTTACAAATCCCTGACAGGCGGAACCGAGGGCATTGTCACGGAAACCGGTATGAAGTTCCATGTAGTCCAGACAGTCGCCGATCATTGCATAGCAGATGACATTGAGAACACCGAGAGGGAAGCTTGAGATAATCATGAAAGGAATACAGAAGAATAGATTCTGAGTTATCCATCCGATGACGGTTGTTCCGAGTGTTGCGCTTGCGCCGATAAGACATGTTATGATAACAAGTTTTTTGTAGTCGAATTTTTTCATCAGCACCGGCATAAGAAGCATTGCACCGAACATTCCCACGAGCGCACAGACATCAAGGATAAGTTTTATGCTGTTGATACTGCCGTTTATCGCCGAAGCTATCGCTTCGTCAAGTGCAGCCTGATCGCCGCCGAACTTGTCAAGCGTGAAATTTTCAAGAGGTTCACCGATATAGAACGCGTAACGTGCGACGTGAAGCGAGGCAGCCTGAATCATATATCTGCCGCAGGACAAAATTCCCATGGTTATCACGAGCATGAGGGGTTTGCACTTAAAAATACGTGCGAGCTTGCCGGGTTCGCCGGGTTTTCTTTCATGGTAGGGAATAAGCACACGTTCCTTGATGCTCTTTGTCGACATGGCATAAAGCGTACCGCCGAGGATAACCGTAGCAAGCACCATTATAAAGTATTTTGTTTCTTCATATTTTAATGTGCCGTTGGGCATAAACTTCGGAAGAATAAAACTGACGATGTACAACAGAATCATCGGGAAAGCCGAGCCGACACCGTTTACCGTACGTCCGATGGAAAAGATGTTGCCGCGTTCCTCAGCATTCGGCGTCATTACGTTAGGCAGCGACCAGAACGGAACATCCGCCATAGTGTAAAGCATGCCCCATCCTACATAAACAATCGACGCGTAAACCATTTTACCCGCAGATGTAAGATTCGGACAGTAAAACATAAGTATCGTAAGAACGCTTATCGGAAGAACCGCCCATACTATATACTTTTTTATGGACTTGCCCTTTGCCGAGCGTCTGTCTGCGATTATTCCCATAAGCGGGTCGTTAATGGCATCCCAAACACGGGCAAGAAGCATAAGCAGCAGTACAAACATCAAATCAACCTGAAGAACATTGATATAGAAATCGCTTATGTATGAAGACATCATAGCATAAATCATACCCTGCCCGGCTGCGCCGATGGCAAACATCCGCAATTCTTTTGTTGATACATATTTCTCGTTCATATAGTACCTCTTTACAGCAGAAGCCTGACGGCTCCGAAATAACACTTTATTATTATACGACAGAAAAATAAGATTTACAATGTTTTTTGACAGTCAAAAATATATTTGTAGGAAATATATAAAAACAAAGAAAATATTTTGTGTAAAAATCCGAATTAAAAG
>CAVFAD010000092.1:0-3753 GCA_963620305.1 Bacteroidaceae bacterium
GACTTGCACGCAGGGGATATTATGATATATCCGAAGCGTACAAGTCCATGCACTCAATATGATTGAACCGCCGTGTACGGAACCGTACGCACGGTGGTGTGAGAGGTCGGCTACTCAACTAATGGGTAGCCTCCTACTCGATTCTTTTATAAATTCTGTCTGCGCCTTGTTTAATGTCGGGATTGTTTTTTGACAGTTTGCGCGGATTATTTTTTGATGAGCTGATAAAATGCGGACGCGCTTTCCCCGGTGGCGGCTGAAATGTACACGGAGCCGTCATTGAGAGCGTGAGCATTTGCTATGTATGCAAATATGTTGTCCTCGTAAGCGGTTATTTTGTTCGCATCGAAATCCATAATACCGCATGCCGGCATATTGCTGCCGTTTACGCCGCGTATAACTGCATATTTTCCGTTTTCGCTCATTGTGAACAGGTCGGCTGTAAAACCGCTCTTGAAGCACGAATAAATTATGCCGAGCGACTGACCCGAAATGCAGTTGTATACCTCACCCGTGGACTTTGTGAGGATAAATTCGCCCGATATGAGATAGTCCTCGTTGATATCGCCGCTGAATTTTTTGACTTCGGTTGCGTTTGACCCGTCGGAACGCATCAGGCTGAAAGTGTTGTCCTCGTTTTCGGCGAAATAGTAGGTGTCCGTTCCGTCGCGCCAGAAGTTGAGCGACGCAACATTTATGGCGTATCTTACGTTGTCGACATTTGTGCCGCTGCCGCCGCTCGTGAAAATATCCGCTAAGCCGCTTTCTTCATACGACACATAGTAACGCGATGAGAAGAACAGCACGTTTTTGTTGTCTCCCTGTGAGAGAATGTCGTTTGTAAACATTTTGTAATCGGGTTTTGTTTTTCCGTCCATTGCGACGGTGCGCTGATCCTCGGAGAGGAAATATTCGCTTGTGTGATCTGAATAGAGATAGAATATCTCGCTGTAAATCTTTTCTTCCTTATAAAAACGCGTGTTGTCGATGTCGAGCATCATAAGCAGCGTGCCCTTGTCATCCTTAAAGCCCTCAAACATGTCCGTGACCTTGAAAAACGCATAGTCGTAAAGAAGTACGTCGGGATAAAGGATGTTCGTAAAAAGACCGTAGCCGTCGGTGTGACCGTCCTGCTCGATATAGTGAATGACTGCGGGCAGCTTTTGAGACGAGCATTCCGCAGTGACCTCGAAATTGCCGCTTTCGGGTATTTGTGTCAGTGTGCCGCCCACAGCCTGATAGAATTTTACTTCGCCCTGCTTTGTCATTGTATAGAAAATATTTTCAAAATCGGTTTTCATAAGGGGCAGCGACACGTCCGTGTTTACCGTGTACGTTTCTTTGTAATCCGTGCCGAGTCCGTTCTCGTCGTTTTGCGAGCTTTCGGAGTTGTCGACACGCTTGTTTATGTCAAGCACGCCTGTGAACACCACCGCAGCCGTTGCGATAAGCACGACGAGAAGCACCGAGAGAATGATTTTCAGTTTTTTTGCCATTTTTTATTTTCCTCCGTTTACAGCATGTAGTCTGTGGTTTCGAATATCTCACCGTTTTTTATGTATACACGCGGCACGCGCCTTGAAAGGGAGCACAGCACCTCGTAATTTATCAGTCCCGCTTTTTCGGCTACCTCGTCGACGCTTATGTATGCCCCGCCGTCGCGTCCGAATACGGTTATCTGCCGTCCCTCGTATACATTGCCGATATCGGTGACATCGAGCATAGTTTGATCCATGCATACGTTCCCTATAACGGGTGCCCGCCGACCGTTTACGAGCATGCTCATCTTGTTCGACAGGCGGCGCGGATAGCCGTCGGCATAGCCTATAGGCACTGTCGCCACCGTCATTTCGCGTTTTGACGTGAATGTCCGTCCGTAGCTTACCGGGGTGTCGGCGGGAATGTTTTTCAGCATGGAAATGACCGTTTTAAGCTCCATGACGGGCAGCAGCCTTACCGTGCGTTCGACCGACGGCGACGGATAAAGCCCGTAAAGAATTATTCCTGCGCGAACCATATCGAAATTCATTTCGCGGTAGTTCAGAATGCCCGCCGAATTTGAGCAGTGACGAAGCTCGAAATATATTCTGCGTGACGCAAGACGGTCGACTGCGCTCAAAAAAAGGTCATACTGCAGTCTGGTGAACAGCTCGCCGTCGGTGCAGTCCGCACTCGAAAAATGCGTGAATATGCCCTCGGGATTTATGCCCGGGAGAGTGCATGCCTTTTCTATTTCGTCGATAACGGGATAGTCGTCGACGGAATCGTGATACAAAAAGCCTATGCGGCTCATGCCCGTGTCTATTTTTATGTGTGCGTTGACCCTGACTCCGCATATACTTGCGTTGTCGGACAGTGCTTTTGCATACGCAAGGGAATACACCGCCTGCGAAATATCGTTATAAACAAGCTCACGCGTTTTGTCCGGCGGAGTGTAGCCCAAAATCAGAATCGGACGGTCTATTCCCGCTTTGCGAAGCTGTAACGCTTCGGCAAGATTTGACACCGCGAACCTGTCCGCACCCGACTCCTGCATCTGCTGTGCGGTATAGGCATAACCGTGACCGTAGCAGTCTGCTTTGACCACGGCGCAAAGACCCGTACCGGGACGAAGCACGTTTTTTATCTGTTCTATATTGTTGTCAAGCGCATCGAGATTTATCTGCGCCCACGTTCTTCTCAAAAATTCAAGCATGTTTTTCGGTTATGCTTCTTTCGGTTTTGTTATACCTTATATAATACTATTAAACAACCCGCTTGTCAAATCACAAATCCGTAATTTTTCGGACACAAAAATTTTTTTCCGATGCTCAATTTTTTATTGTAATTTTAACACGTGCATGCTACAATAAATTTGTAAGCGGGGTTCGCGGGACAGCGAATTTCCCGCGCACATCAAACTAAACGTCAAGGAGAGATTTTATGTACGTATCCGCCTCGGAGCTTCGCTCTCGCGCAAGGTTGAAACTCAAAAACAACTATTGGAACGCTGTGCTTGTCACAATTGTTCAAGGTGCAATTTTAAGCATCGCTTCACCGGTGGCTCTTGTCCTCGGCGGTGCGCTCACTATCGGACTTTCAACATACTTTCTCAATAACGCCGACAGAAAGAAAACCGATATCGCCGACCTGTTTACACCGTTCAAACAGCAGTTCGGCAACTCGATAATCTACTTTATCCTTCAGGCTCTGTTTGTCATGCTCTGGTCGCTGCTGTTTATTATTCCCGGCATCATTGCGACATTCGGCTACGCGATGGCACCGTACATCCTTGCGGAGCATCCCGAAATATCCGCAAGCGAAGCACTTAAGATGTCAAAGGACATGATGAAGGGCAATAAAGGCAGCTTCTTTTGCCTTCAGCTGTCGTTTATAGGCTGGATGATTCTCAGTATGTTTACTTTCGGCATCGGTTTGTTCTTCCTTATGCCGTATATGCAGGCGGCAAACGCCGAATTTTTCAATGAGGTGTCGGGCAAGAACGCTCAGCGCGGTACATTCGATCCCGCTCCGCAGAATTTCGGATACGGACAGGATTACACGGCGCAGCAGAACCCCTATGAACAGAACGGCGGATACAGCGATCAGGGCGGATATCAGACCTTCTGATAATGCTGATTTCTCCGTGACGCTGCCGTAAAAGCGGTTTGACGGTACGGATCGCCGTTTTCGGTACAATTCGAAAAACAAAAATAAAAAGCCTCATCACGGATTTGTGGGGAATAAATAAAAATAAGTATTGAAAAAGAGCGT
>CAVFAD010000093.1:0-3631 GCA_963620305.1 Bacteroidaceae bacterium
CAGACAGACAGACAGACAGACAGACAGACAGACAATAACAGCCTGTCTTTTGAGCGCGTCTGCGGCGGCAAAGCGCAACAACCGCGACATATTTATACAGAAAAATAATATTCCGATGAGGTGCATATCTGCATTTCGTCGGGATTTTGTTATATAAAAACACTGATATACGGGAGGAAAAGACAGTGAAGATAAGAAAGATTCTCTCAAAGAGCTTTTCGGTTTTGTTGGCAGTGCTGATGCTTCTGTCGGTGATACCGCTTACGGCGTTTGCAAAATACAATAATGAGTATTATGCCGCGGCGAACACGAACTACATCAGTCAGGTTGCCATGTACAATTCGTCAAGCAGCAATGATGACGCGAAGAACAACTTGCGCAATAAAGGATGGACGCCTATCGGAGCGAATTTTAACTCGGGAGACGCCCATGATAGTAATTTTGTCCACATGGGTGCCAAGTACAGCACAAATGCTGCCGAAGCCATTCGTGCGTTCAGAATTTACAAAGGTCAAGGTGCCCCGAACTCCATAACCAGCTGGATAAACGGCTATAACGTTACGTTCTATAAGGTAGGCTCCGGTGCGCACGATTGTGTGCCCTCTGTTTTGAGCGGTTCCGTTGACCTTAACGCCGGCGGCGGAGGTGACTATCTGTATATATATGCAACGCGCGATCCAAATGCGGGTCCTCCCGTTACGGCATATACGATGACGGTAGACTCGGACCAGTACTTAAGCGGGTGGTATCATGTTACATCATTTCACGATACCGGTACACCTTATGATGCGAACTCGGGTCAGGGAAGCAAATCGGCATTTCTTTGGTGCCACTGGAAATCCTCCGCAACGGGTGTCAGCACGACCAATCTGAGAACGGCATACACCAATTCCGCTTCGTATGAAACAAGCACGAACTATACGGAGGCATCACGAGCCGTGCTCAAAACGGCGCGTACAAACGCATCTACCTGCTACACGGCGTTCGATAATAACGGCGGCGTAGCGGCATATACTCAGACGCAGATAAATGCGTATCAGACGGCTATAACGACTGCGCTTAATAATCTTCAGACAAATGTTTATCTTAAAGCGACAACAAACGGCGGCACGCCCGATAAGGATACCACGGTTACTATCGGAACAAAATCCTCGGTTGAGTTTGACGTTTCCGAGTATGCCGCAACGAAGAATTATTACAATTTCGTCGGTTGGAACACCGATAAGGACGCAACGACAGGCTCTGCTTCGTCCGTGACGGTCGGCATGAATACCCCGGTTTACGCCATTTTCTCTGCCGAGCTTAAGGATACATTCTGCTACCTTACAAGCGACGGCGAGAATACGTCGGAAGAAAAGACCGTTACGGTTTACAACAATACCGACTCCGCCGAAGTCACCGCACCCGTGGAAATAGGTTCGTTCGTTACATACGGCGGCAAGACGTATACCCTTGTCGGCTGGCGTTCCGATACGGCGGCGGCTGCTCCGATGAATGCGTCAAACACATACACGCACAGTGTAGCGACACCCGAAGCCACACACTACGCGGTTTACAGAAACGACATAACGGTTGAATACAACAAAAACGGCGGCGAGACGGATATGCCGTCGGAAACGAAGCCGCAGTATCTTACTGCTTCTTCGGAGATGAATATATCCAATCCCTCTTTCACGCTTGCGGCTGACCCCACACGCGTGGGACACACCTTCGCGGGTTGGTATATCGACAGCGAATGCTCCGACGAAAATAAGGCGGGCGATGCCGGAGAAACGTACACCGCAAACGAGAATACAACGCTTTATGCAAAGTGGAATATAAATTCCTACACGGTTATTTTCGCAAATTATGACGGTGAAGCCGTAAAGACCGAATCGGTAAACTACGGCGAAAAGGCGACCGCACCCGAAACGAATCCGACGAAGCCCTACGACGAAACATATCATTATGAGTTCAGCGGCTGGAACGGCTTCACCGCCGAGACGGTCGTCACAGAAGACGTGACGTATACCGCGAAATACGACGCGGTCGAACATACATACAGTGAGTTTGTTGAACAAGTTAAGGCTGCAACCTGCACCGAGCAGGGCGAGGAAAAGTACAAGTGCGCCAATTGCGACAGCACGACAATAAAAGCGATTCCGGTTGCTGCCGATGCTCACGACTGGGGCGAGTGGACGGTAACGACAGCTCCGACATGTACGACGCTCGGTGTGGAAACACGCGTTTGCACACGTGACGCAAATCATGCGGAGACACGCGATCTTGCAAAGGAATCACATGTACTTACCCACCATGACGCAAAAGCGGCAACATGCACGGCAGTCGGTTGGAACGCATACGACAAATGCGCAAATTGCGATTATACAACATATGTTGAAATTCCCGTTGATGTCAATGCTCACGCTTGGGGCGAGTGGACGGTAACGACAGCTCCGACATGTACGGCGCTCGGTGTGGAAACACGCGTTTGCAAGAATGACGCAAGTCATACGGAGACACAGAGCATTGAAAAGGCGGCTCATGTCTACAGTGTTTTTGTTGAAACCGTTACAAAAGCAACATGTAAAGCAACGGGCACGGACAAATATAAATGCGCGACATGCGACGAAACAAAAACGGTAGAAACTCCCGTTGACGAAACAAATCACGTTGCAACAGAGCTTATAAACGTTAAAGAAGCTACGTGCGCCGAGGAAGGCTACACGGGCGACAAGCAGTGCACGGCGTGCGGTGTTACGCTTGAAACGGGTACTGCGACTGAAAAGAAAGACCATGTACTTATCCACCATGACGCAAAAGCGGCAACATGCACGGCAGTCGGTTGGAACGCATACGACAAATGCGCAAATTGCGATTATACAACATATGTTGAAATTCCCGTCGATGACAATGCTCACGACTGGGGCGAGTGGACGGTTACCGACGCAACCTGCAAACAGACGGGCAGCAAGACGAGAGTGTGCAATAATAACAATGAGCATACCGAAACGGAAAATATTCCCGTAAAAGAACATACTCCCGTAACCGTTCCCGGCAAAGAATCGACCTGCACCGAAACGGGACTGACGGACGGCAAGAAGTGCTCCGTCTGCAACGAGGTTCTTGTTGAACAGGAAGTTATTCCCGAAAAACCCCACACACCCGGCGAAGCGGTCAAAGAAAACGAAACTTCTGCAACCTGCACCGCAGAAGGCAGTTATGACGAGGTCGTTTACTGCACTGTGTGCAAAAATGAAATTTCAAGAGATAAAAAGAAAACCGTTACAATTCCGCACACTATCGGAATTTTGACAGAAAAAATAGCCGAAGCGACCTGCACCGCAGAGGGCAGAGAGAAAACGGTTACAATCTGCAAGGTCTGCAAAACAGTATTTTCAACAGAAACAAAGACAATCGCAAAAACCGCTCACACACCAGGCGAAGCGGTCAAAGAAAACGAAGCAGCTGCGACATGCACCGCAGAAGGCAGTTATGATGAAGTCGTTTACTGCTCCGTGTGCACCGCAGAGCTTTCAAGAGAGCCAAAGACCGAAGAAAAGATTGCTCATGACTTTGAGCTTGTTTCCGAAACTGCCGCGACATGCACGGCGGACGGCGAGAAGTCCTATAAGTGCACACGCTGCGACGA
>CAVFAD010000094.1:0-3570 GCA_963620305.1 Bacteroidaceae bacterium
GCTTCGGTGTTTTGGTGAAAATGAAAGGAAATATAGACAAAAGACTTCAAATAATACCGTTTCGGCTCATGTTGTACGGCGGGATAAAATTGCTCCGCTATCCCGCCGAGTTTTTTTGAACCTTTGCGGACAGCCCCTGTCCTAACGGTACGCTTTTTCCGTCTTTACCGTCGGATCATTTTGCAGTCTTCGATTTTGCTATGAGGTCTTTGCCGTCTTCAAGGCTTACGGCGATACGAAGTATCACTCTCGCGTCGGCAACGGTCACGTCGCCCGAGAAATCGACATCCGCCGCGAACAGGCTGCAAACGGAAAGATTATCTTCAAGACCTACGGCTTTGCGAAGCGCAAGACGCGCGTCGGCAACGCTTACGGTACCGTTGCAGTCGACATCGCCGAGAAGCGAAAGCGTAACGGCATCGGTGCGCTCGTCGCCTACGAACATCAGCAGCTGCATGCCGGTCTTAAGTGTATCGTCCGCAGGTGTTTTGCCCTCTGCATCCGCTATGCTCGTTGCATTGCAGTTTTTCATGAGAATTTCCTTTGTGACCGAGCCGTCAATGATGAGTATGCCCTTGTCGGCAAGGAACTTCATGTGGTCGTTTTCGGCAACCTCTATCTTCGTTTCGGGGAGCTTGTCGACCGTCACCTTTTCGCGTGAAAGCTCGGTTTTGCAAACGGAGCAGTAAACAACCGAGTCATACGAACCCTCTGCCTTTACGGTTGCGGCAGTTTCGTTTTCCTTTACCGCTGCTGCGGGAGTGTGAGCGACCTTGTCAACCGTGACGGTCTCTCTCGAAAGCTCCTCGTCGCAAACGGAGCAGTAAACTACGCTGTCATAGCTGCCTTCTTCGGTGCAGGTCGCAGGAGTTTCATTTTCCATAACCGCTTCTTCTGCGGGAATGTGAGCGACCTTGTCAACCGTGACGGTCTCTCTCGAAAGCTCCTCATCGCATACGGAGCAGTAAATTACGCTGTCATAGCTGCCCTGTTCGGTGCAGGTCGCGTCAACTTCGTTTTCTTTAACCGCTTCTGCGGGAATGTGAGCGACCTTGTCAACCGTGACGGTCTCTCTCGAAAGCTCCTCATCGCATACGGAGCAGTAAATTACGCTGTCATAGCTGCCCTGTTCGGTGCAGGTCGCGTCAACTTCGTTTTCTTTAACCGCTTCTGCGGGAATGTGAGCGACCTTGTCAACCGTGACGGTCTCTCTCGAAAGCTCCTCATCGCATACGGAGCAGTAAATTACGCTGTCATAGCTGCCCGTTTCGGTGCAGGTTGCGTCAACTTCGTTTTCTTTAACCGCTTCTGCGGGAGTGTGAGCGACCTTGTCAAGCGTGACGGTCTCTCTCGAAAGCTCCTCATCGCATACGGAGCAGTAAATGACGCTGTCATAGCTGCCTTCTTCTTTGCAGGTCGCAGGAGTTTCATTTTCCATAACCGCTTCTGCGGGAGTGTGAGCGACCTTGTCAAGTGTGACGGTCTCTCTCGAAAGCTCCTCGTCGCATACGGAGCAGTAAACTACGCTGTCATAGCTGCCTTCTTCTTTGCAGGTCGCGTCAACTTCGTTTTCCTTAACCGCTTCTTTGGGAGAGTGACCGTCTGCGGGAACAAATTCGTTTGTAACCTCTCTGCCGCAGTCCGCGCACCTAAAGGTGGTGTAACCGGCTTCGGTGCAGGTGGGTTCGGTAACCGTGAAGTCCTCCTCGAAGTTATGAACGAAGATGTCAACGGAGTTTTTGACAAGCTCGACGGGACCGTTTTCGGAGGCAACCTGGCTGCCGCTGCTGCTGAAGTCTTCAACTGCGAAGGCGGAAAGCTCGTCGCCGGAGCAGACGTTATTTGCGGTAAAGTTTATTTCCGCAAAGAAACCCGTATAGGTACTGTCCGTGCTGCCGGTACGGGCATCAAACATCAAAAGCGTTTTGTCGTCTTTGGGATATATTCTCTGAACCGTCAGTCCCGAGATGTCCGCCGTTTTTATGCTGTTTTCGGACAGTGTGAAAAGCTCGGTATCGTAGCTTAACTTAAATTTCATGTAGGAGATACCGTCGTTTTTGGTTATGCTGAGTCTGACTGTCACCGTGTCACCCTTGTTTACCAAAAGAACGGGTGAAGAAGAAACGGGAGTGGCGGTCGCAGCCTCCACTCCCACCTCGACGGACGTGCCTGCTGTCTCTGCGGCGGCAAGCACGACCGCCTGTGACAGTGTCAGAACAGCAATAAGAATAATCGCAAGGAGTTTCTTGATTCGCATGTTCTACACCTCTTAATATTCAGTTTGACATCAGGCTGCAACTATAGCCTTTCTCATCATGATGAAGTCAAGACCGTCAACGATGCCGTCGTCGTTGAAGTCAAAAACGGAGTCATAAGCCGCTGCATCTTCGCCGCGGGCAAGATCCCAGCTGTTGAAATCCTTGAGGTCGTTGATATCCGTGATACCGTCTCTGTTCGCGTCGCCGAGAAGCACTGCCTGAATCTCTGCACCCGTGCCGAAATCAACGTCAATTTTGTTGTTGAGGTCAGCCTGTCTTGAGGGCGTGCCGCTGATTACGCTCACGCCGGTCATGCCGGTGAAGCTGTCGTCAACGTCAAATACGATTCTTGCAAGGAGAACATCTTCGCCGCTGAATTCAACATTCTTTTCGGGAGCCGCGTCAAGGATGAGCTTTGTTACACCCGCGTTGTTAGCAGCCTCAACCTCGGTATATGCGAAGTTCGCAAAGCCGGGGAGATGCTCATCGTCGTAGCTTCTTATCTTAAGACCTTCTTTTATGCCGAGTTCAAGCTGAAGACCGAAAAGGCATGCGTGCTCGGAGGTAGCGCGGATTTCAAGAACAGCCGTTCCGGAGCTTGCGGTTTTCGTGTCGCCGTTAAGTCCCTTAAGGGTGTAAGTGATGTCGAGCTTTTCGGTGATGTAGGGGATAACCTCCTGAGGTACGGTGTCTATGCCGCATCTGTTGCAGTGCTTACCGTCGGTAATACCAAGCTTGTGATAATCTGCGGGATAACCGATGAGGTCGACCTCGTCGTGACCGAGCTTGTCGCCGTTTTCAAAGGTATCCTCGTCGCCGCCGAGCGTGCCGCATACGGTGCACTCGTACTTGTAAACCGCTGCCTCCGTGCATGTTGCTTCGGAAACAAGGTGTTCGTCATCAATTACTTTTTTCGTGAAGTCGTGAGGGATAACGTCGGTCGTGACGGTTTCTCTCGAAAGCTCCTCGTCGCAAACGGAGCAGTAAACTACGCTGTCGAAGCTACCCGTTTCGGTGCAGGTCGCAGCAATTACATTGTCCATGACCGCTTCTTCTGCGGGAGTGTGAGGGATAACGTCGGTCGTGACGGTTTCTCTCGAAAGCTCCTCGTCGCAAACGGAGCAGTAAACTACGCTGTCGAAGCTACCCGTTTCGGTGCAGGTCGCAGCAATTACATTGTCCATGACCGCTTCTTCTGCGGGAGTGTGAGGGATAACGTCGGTCGTGACGGTTTCTCTCGAAAGCTCCTCGTCGCAAACGGAGCAGTAAACTACGCTGTCATAGCTGCCTTCTTCTTTGCAGGTCGCGTCAA
>CAVFAD010000095.1:0-3281 GCA_963620305.1 Bacteroidaceae bacterium
ATTCTGCTTGATATCGACAAAGCGATAAAAATCATACGCGAAACCGACGAGGAAGATGATGTCGTCCCCAACCTGATGATCGGATTCGGAATTGATGAAATTCAGGCGGAATATGTCGCCGAAATCAAACTGCGTCATTTGAATCGCGAATATATCTTAAAGCGAACCGAAGACATTGATAAGCTTGAAAAATCAATCGCGGATATGGAAGAAATCCTTGCAAATAAAAATCGTGTCAAAAAAATAATAATTTCGGAGCTGAATGCAGTAGCCGAAAAATACGGAACGGACAGAAAAACACAGATTCTGTATGAAAGGGACGAAACATCGGACGATGACGACGAAAATATTCCCGATTATAATGTTATGTGTTTTTTTACGCGCGGCGGCTATTTCAAAAAAATAACGCCGCAGTCGTGGCGAATGGGCAACACTCACAAGCTTAAGGACGGCGATGAGATTATATTTGAGGGAGAGCTTTCAAACGTTTCGGAGCTTTTGTTCTTTACCGACAGGAATCAGGTATACAAAACGCGTGTTGCCGAATTTGAAGAATGCAAGGCAAGCTCACTCGGTGAATTCGTAGGTTCAAAGCTTCACGTTGACGAAGGCGAAAACGTAATATGCATGATTCCGATACGCGATTATTACGGATATCTGATGTTCTTTTTTGAAAACGGCAAGGCTGCCAAGGTCGATATCGCAGCATATGAAACAAAAACAAACCGCAAAAAACTGATAAAAGCATATTCCGACAAATCTCCGCTTGCGGCAATCAGATATATTGACACCGACAAGCAATTTATCTTGTCAACAACCGCCGGCAGGTATATGATATTTAACACCGGTGCCATATCCCCCAAGACAACAAAAGACACACAGGGTGTAGCGGTTATGACCATCAAAAAAGGACACAAGCTATGTAAAGTTGAAGACTTTACGGAAGACAGATTCGTTAAACCGTCACGCTACCGCACAAAAACACTTCCGTCGGCAGGTGCCGTGCTTTCAGCAGAGGATATGGGTGAGCAGCTTACTATGGACAGCTGACAAAAAAAACAAAAGGAAGAACTTGCATTTGAAGAAAACCGCCTTTATTACAGCCGAATACAATCCGTTTCACAACGGGCACCTTTATCATATCGAGCAGACAAAAAAAGCGGGTGCCGAAAATATAATCGTAATAATGAGCGGAAATTACGTTCAGCGCGGAGAATGCGCACTTTTTCCGAAGACAGCACGTGCGACGGCAGCAGTTGAAGCCGGCGCGGATCTTGTTCTTGAGCTGCCGCTGAAATACGCAGTCGGCGGCTCGTCGCATTTTTGTTACGGCGCGGTTAAAACCGCCGCCCTTACGGGAATTGACGGCACGCTCTCTTTCGGTGCGGAAAGCGACCTCAAAAAACTTTATGACACGGTTCGCTTTCTGAACACGGAAGGTGTTTCTGAGGACATAAAAGAGCTTTGCAGATGTAAAGGATATTCCTTTCCACGGGCAAGACAAACAATAGTTGAAGCAAAACTGGGAAGTGATTTCCTTGACACCGTCAGCAAACCGAACAACATATTAGCTTTACAGTACATGACGGAAGCCTTGCGTATAAACGCTTCGTTTGACTTTTTTGCAGTAAAAAGAATCGGTGCTGCACACGACAAAATTGCCTGTTTCGACAGCGAAGGCAGTCTTTTATCTGCAATGCAGCTGCGCAAATTTTTGACAGATTCAAAAACCAGCGCGGATATTCTGCAGCCGTTTGTGCCGGAGTATTCATATGAGCGAATAAAGTTCTGTATTGCAAACGGCAGATATTCCGACAGCCGCAAATTCTCCCTTTCGGCAATTTCAAGAATTTTGTCGATGTCAAAAGGAGAGCTGTCGGATATAAACGGAATAGGGCAGGGACTTGAAAACGTTTTTTATGAAGCTGCGCGTCACTCGACGGATATTAACGAACTGTGTTCGTTCGTTAAATCGAAGCGTTACACCATGTCAAGACTTCGCCAATGCTGCGTAAATGCCGCACTCGGTATAAGAAAGAGTGACACTGACGGCAGTATTCCTTTCGTTACCGTGCTCGGTTTCAACGCAAAAGGTCGTGAACTTCTCCGCGACATTAAAATATATTCCGCAGCACCTTTTGTCGGACTTCTTTCGCAGGCAAAAATGCTTGACGGATGCTCTTCACGGAATATCGAAATAATCGAACAAGCCGAATACTTGTACAACCTATGTCTGCACACTCCCGAAAAGGATTTCTCGCCGTACAAGGTCAAGCCTTACATTCGGTAAAAACGGCATAAAGTTTCAATACGGCACGGACACATGAAGAAAAACAGAAAATATATAAATTCCTCAATTTTTTGTCTTGATTTTGTGAGCAAAATATGGTATAAACATAGTTGCAGTAAAAAATTTTTTTGGAGGTCACTGTTATGGGTAGTTGGTTCCTTAAGATGTTCCTTAAAGTTTTAAAACCCTTTGCAAAAATCGGCATTTTTATGGCGATAATCCAGGCGATCGAGAATATGATCAACGGAGACGATTCATCGGATGACTCAACAGGTGAGTCGACGACAGCTCCCGGTACTCCCGAGGCATAATTGTGTCCGGCACCCGTCGGTATCCCCGACGGGCATTTTTTTATGCGCAGAAAGGCGTTTGCGGCAGTCGGTATGATTTCCGACTGCACTTTTTTGCAGATAATTACAATTTTTTCGAATTATTTTGCCGCCCGAACAGCCGTAGAACGAAAATTTTATGTTGATTTATTCAAACGCACATACTATAATAAACGTGTTTCAGCACATTACCCCTAATTATATAAGGAGATGTAGTTTCTATGAGTTACGATGTTGCAATTATCGGTGCCGGAGTTATCGGTGCTTTAACTGCACGTGAGCTTTCAAAGTACCGTCTTAACGTTGCGCTGCTTGAAGCGACCAACGATGTTGCAATGGGAGCAAGCAAGGCTAACAGCGGAATCGTGCACGCAGGCTTTGACGCAATGCCGGGTACGCTTAAAGCTAAGCTCAATGTAAAGGGATGCGCAATGATGCCTGAACTTTGCAAAACGCTGAGCGTTCCGTACAAAAACAACGGATCGCTTGTTGTTGCTTTTTCCGAAAAGGAAATGGATACGGTCAGAGAACTTTACGACAGAGGCATCAAAAACGGTGTTCCGCAGATGCGCATTATCGGCAAGGACGAGCTTAAGGCTCTGGAGCCTAATCTTGCCGACGATGTTTGCGGTGCTCTTGACGCACAGAGTGCGGGTATTGTT
>CAVFAD010000096.1:0-2464 GCA_963620305.1 Bacteroidaceae bacterium
AAATACCGCCGTGTCGCGAAAAACGGCTTAAAACCGGCTGCAACGGCTTAAAACCGCCTGCAAAATAAGGCTTGAAAAGGTTTAAAAAAAGTCGTATAATATTACAGAATAAATGTTCGGAGGAAAGTATGGCTAAAAAGGTTCAATACGGCAATGACAGTATCAAATCCCTTAAGGGTGCCGAACGTGTACGCCAAAAACCGGCTGTTATATTCGGCGACGACGGACTTGAGGGATGTCAGCATTCCGTTTTTGAAATAATCTCAAATTCGATAGATGAAGCGCGCGCAGGCTTCGGCAACAGGATAATAATCACGCGTTTTCTCGATAAATCCGTGGAGGTTCAGGATTTCGGACGCGGCATGCCTGTAGACTACAACAATGTTGAGCAGTGCTATAACTGGACTCTTCTGTTCTGCGAATTGTATGCGGGCGGCAAATACGACCAAAACGACGGCGGCGGGTATGAGTTTGCACTCGGTCTGAACGGACTCGGACTTTGCTCCACGCAGTATGCCTCCGAATACATGGATGCCGAAATACATTCGGGCGGTTTTTGCTACAAGCTCCATTTTGAAAAAGGCGAGAATATCGGCGGTCTGCAGAAAGAGGAATATGTAAAGAAAGATACCGGCACAAGAATAAAGTGGCGACCCGATCTCGATGTGTTTACCGATATTGATATTCCTCTGTCGTATTATCAGGACATTCTCAAACGTCAGGCGGTTGTCAACAACGGATTGAAGCTTATTCTGAAAAATGAAATATCCCCGGGTAAATTCGAAACCTTCGAATACTTGTACGACAACGGAATAGTCGATTATCTTACGGAAACGGCAGGCGACAAAGCCGTAACACCCGTTCAGTTTTGGGAATGCGAAAAGATCGGGCGCGACAGAGAGGATAAACCCGAATATAAGGTAAAGATATATGCGGCTGTTGCTTTTTCGGACAGAATCACTCTTAAGGAGTACTATCACAATTCAAGCTGGCTCGAATACGGCGGTGCGCCCGAAAAGGCTGTCAGAGCAGCGTTTGTTTCGCAGATCGACAGCTACATGAAACAAAACGGCAAATATAACAAAACCGATGCAAAAATTATATTTCAGGATATAGAAGACTGTCTTTTACTTGTTGTTTCGTCGTTTTCGACTCAAACGTCATATGAAAATCAAACGAAAAAGGCAATCAACAACAAGTTTATACAGGAGGCGATGACCGCTTTCTTTAAACACATGCTCGAAATATATTTTATTGAAAACAAGCTTGATGCCGATAAAATATGCGAGCGCATTCTTATAAACATGCGTTCGCGTGTAAAGGCGGAGGCTACACGGCTTAATGTGCAAAAGGCTCTTTCCGGCGGAAAGGATATGCTTACACGCATTGAAAAATTTGTCGATTGCCGCAGCAAAGATGTCTCCGAACGTGAAATATTCATAGTTGAGGGCGATTCCGCGCTCGGTGCGTGCAAGCAGGCGAGGGACTCGTCTTTTCAGGCGATTATTCCCGTTCGCGGCAAAATACTGAACTGTCTTAAAGCCGATTATGCAAAAATCTTTAAGAGCGAAATAATAACGGATCTTATAAAGGTGCTCGGCTGCGGTGTAGAGGTGTCAGGAAAAGCAGTAAAGGGCGTTCCCGAATTCAATATCGAAAATCTCCGCTGGAGCAAAATCATTATATGCACCGATGCCGATGTTGACGGCTTTCAGATTCGTACTTTGATATTGACGATGCTGTATGCGCTCATGCCGTCCGTCATAAAAGCGGGAAAGGTATTTATAGCCGAATCGCCTCTGTACGAAATAACAAGCGGTAAGCAGACGTGGTTTGCGTATACCGAAAAAGAAAAAGCCGATGCGCTTGAAGAAATAGGCAGCGCAAAATATGTTATTCAACGGTCAAAAGGTCTCGGCGAAAACGATGCTGATATGATGTGGCTTACTACCATGAATCCGCAAACGCGGCGCCTGATAAAGGTAGAGACTGATTTTGATCCTGTTTCGGTTTCCGAAAAATTCGATCTGCTGCTCGGAGACAATCTGCAGGGCAGAAAAGACCATATTTCCGAGAACGGTCATCTTTATATCGACTTGGCAGACATAAGCTGAAAGGTTATTACAAAACATGGCAAGAAAAAAGAAAGAAGAAAATATATCGGCAGCCGCATCTGCAACCGACGCAAGTACGCATATTCCGGGTGCAGGCATAGTTGAAACAAAATTTATTACCGATACGCTTGAAACAAACTACATGCCCTATGCAATGAGTGTAATAATGTCGCGCGCAATTCCCGAAATAGACGGCTTCAAGCCGTCTCACAGGAAATTGCTGTATATGATGTTCAAAATGGGACTTCTCAACGGCGCGCGATCGAAATCGGCAAATATTGTCGGAGCAACAATGAAGCTTAATCCGCACGGTGATGCCGCAATATACGAAACTATGGTACGCCTTACAC
>CAVFAD010000096.1:2474-3236 GCA_963620305.1 Bacteroidaceae bacterium
GGTACACAGAGGCTAAACTCGATAAGATCTGCACGGAGCTTTTTGCCGATATTGATAAGGATGCCGTTGACTTTGTTCCCAACTATGACAACACAATGCCCGAGCCGACACTGTTCCCCGTAACTTTTCCGAGCGTTCTCGTTAATTCCAATACGGGAATCGCCGTCGGAATGGCAAGCAATATATGTTCGTTTAATCTGCGCGAAGTCTGCAGCACTACGGTCGAACTTATAAAAAATCCCGACCACGACTGCTTTGACACGTTGAAAGGTCCCGATTTCAGCGGCGGAGGGTATCTTATCTTCGAGCCGCAAAAGCTGAAAGAAGTATACGAAACCGGACGTGGGTCGCTGCGTATTCGCGGAAAATGTTCCTTTGACAAAGCGAATAACTGTATTGACATAACAGAAATCCCGCCGACGACGACATGCGAAGCAATAATAGATAAGGTTATAGAGAATGTAAAGGCGGGCAAATTTAAGGAAATAAGCGATATCCGCGATGAAACCGACAAGACCGGTCTGAAGATTACAATTGATTTGAAGCGCGGCACCGATGCGGACAAGGTCATGCGTCAGCTTTACAAAAAAACTCCTCTCGAGGATTCTTTCCCGTGTAATTTTAATGTTCTCGTAGGCGGTACCCCTATGACGCTCGGTGTTAAAGAACTGCTCACGGAGTGGATTGCTTTCCGCACGGAATGCGTTAAAAGGCGAACTTATTTTGAGCTTACAAAAGCACGCGACAGACTTCACCTGCTCA
>CAVFAD010000097.1:0-3159 GCA_963620305.1 Bacteroidaceae bacterium
ATTTGACATGAAAAAATTAGGCGCATCAACGCCTAACGATTACTTTTATTAATTTGAACTGTCAAACTCCCGAAAAAACCGCGGCACAATATAAATGCCGAAATGACAATCGAAAATATGAATTTCTAAAAAATTGTTGACATGTTCCGTTTAAGATGGTAAAATATAGACTGTAAGAAAGAAGGATGTGTAAATTTGAAGATAAAGGGTTGACAAAAATGTTAAATTGCGCGACAATCTTTAGGCAGACAGACAGACAAGCGGACAGGCAGTCAGACAGCCTGATTGCTGCTGTCTTCTTGCCCAAAGGCACATATTGTTAAATTAACCGTCGGCGGCTTCCGTGGCTGTCGTCGGTTTTTTTTAATATTTTGAATGCAGGAAAGGACGATGAAACATGAAACTGTTTGCAAAACGGGCGATTTCAATCGCTCTCGCGGCTTGTATGGCGATAGGCTCCATAGCCGCGCTCAACGCGGGAACTGTCGGTGATTTTGCCGTTAAAGCCGATGCCGCCGATACGGTAGACGGCGGCAGCTGCGGCAAAAACGTCACGTGGGCACTCGACAGCGACGGTGTGCTTACTATAAGCGGCACGGGCGCAATGGCGAGTTATTTCCCAGGGGAAAATGCTGCGCCGTGGAAGGGTAAGTCCTTCAGCTCGGTTGTCATCTCGGACGGTGTCACAACAATCGGCAATTATGCATTTTATGATTCCGCCAACCTCACGAGTATAACAATACCTGACAGCGTCACACGCTTCGGCAGCGGCGCATTTCCCGGCTTCAAAGGAGATATTAAAGACGTGTATTATCTCGGGGATGTTGTTTCATGGCTCAAAATAAAGATAGTCGGAAACCATACAAACCCCTGCCGGAGCGGTGCTCAACTGTACTTTAACGGTGAGCCTGTCAAGGATGTTGTAATTCCCGACGGCGTTACAAGTATCGGAGATTATGCCTTTCACGGCTGCAGCACTCTCACAAGCGTGACGATTCCGAACGGTGTCACAAGTATCGGAGGCGAGGCATTTGCCGCATGCACCGCTCTCACAGGCATAACGATTCCCGACAGTGTCACGAGTATCGGATACGAAGCATTTTACAAATGCACCGCCCTTACGGAGATAACGCTCCCGAACAGTCTCACAAGCATCAAAGGCGAAACATTTTACGAATGCACCGCCCTCACAAGCATAACGATTCCCGACAGTGTCATGAGCATCGGTTGGTCTGCATTTTCCGGCTGCACCGGTCTCACGAGCGTAACGATCCCGGACAGCGTCACAAGTATCGGAAACAGAGCATTTTATGCCTGCACCGCCCTCACAAGCATAACGATTCCCGACGGAGTCACAAGTATCGAAGACGAAACATTTTATGCCTGCACCGCTCTCACAAGCATAACGATTCCCGACAGTGTCACAAGTATCGGAGAAAAAGCATTTTACGCCTGCACCGCCCTTATGGATGTAACAATTCCCGAAAGTGTCATCATGAGTATCGGACAGTATGCATTTTATGCCTCCGGACTGTACAACGACAGCAGCAGGTGGGAAAACGGTGCTCTCTACATCGGCGATTGCCTTATTGCGCTTGGCTCTAATGTTGTCGGTTCATATTCCGTCAAAGAAGGGACAAGGCTGATTGCAGACGCCTCAATTGGGGAATGTAACGAGCTGACGGACTTAATCATCCCCGAGGGAGTTAAAATCATCGGCAAATATGCGATTTGTGCATGCGAAAATCTTGTAAGTATAACCTTGCCGAACAGCATCGAAAAAATCGGATACGGTGTATTTTACAAAACGGCACTGTATGAAGATAAAAGCAATTGGGTAGACGGCGATGCACTGTATGTCGACAACTGTCTTGTCGCGCTTAGGAAGGATTACAGCGGCGACTATTCCGTAAGAGAAGGAACAAAAATTATTGTGGATGCATTTTTCGAATGCACCGAGCTTACGGGTGTAACTGTTCCCGCCGGCGTCACATACATCGGCGAGTCGGCATTTGAATCCTGCACCGCCCTCACAAGCGTGACTATTCCCGAAGGTGTCGTAAGCATCGGGGATTGCGCGTTTTCGGAATGTACCGCTCTGACGAGCGTAACAATTCCGAACAGCGTCACATACATCGGCGACAGAGCATTTTGCGAGTGTACAAGTCTTGCAAGCATAACCATACCGGACAGCGTCACATACATCGGCGGGTGGGCATTTGACTCCTGCGCTGCCCTTACGGAGATAACGCTCCCGAACAGTCTCACAAGCATCGGCGACGGAGCATTTTGCGAGTGTACAAGTCTCGCAAGCATAACCATACCGGACAGCGTCACATACATCGGCGAGTGGGCATTTGACTCCTGCACCGCCCTTACGGAGATAACGCTGCCGAACAGTCTCACGGGCATAGACGAGGGAGTATTTTACGGCTGTGAAAGTCTCGCAAGCATAACCTTGCCGAACAGCGTCACATACATCGGCGAGTGGGCATTTGAAGCCTGCACCGCCCTTACGGAGATAACGCTCCCGAACAGTCTCACAAGCATCGGAGAGGGAGCATTTTGCGGCTGTGAAAATCTCGCAAGCATAACCATACCCGCCGGCGTTACCTACATCGCGTATGATGCATTTGAAGATTGCTCTGAGGATATGACAATATTTGCCGAGGAAGACTCATATGCCGCAGGCTATGCGAAAAAATACGGATTTAACCTTGTTGTCGTCGAGACGCCGACAGAGCCTACGACCGACCCCGAAAACCCGACAGAACCTACGACCGACCCCGGAAATCCGACCGAGCCGACAACGGAGGACACGGACGGAACGACCGAAAACAGCGAATGCAAACACTTCTGCCACAAGAAAGGCATTGCCGCGTTCTTCTACAAAATCATACGTCTCATCTGGAAGCTGTTCAGAATAAACAAAACCTGCGTTTGCGGAGTTGAGCATTATTAACGCATTCAAAGCCGTCGGCGGCAGAATGCCGAGTGAGGACAGCAAGGATTGGCTCAAGTAACCTGACAAAAAACGAAAAACGCCTTGCCGCAAAGGCTTAAAAGCGTTCTCAGGGTGCCGAAATAATTCATTAAAGCATCGGCCGTATTTCACATTTCGCATTAAACAAAATGCTTGTGAGATACGGTCTTTGTCTG
>CAVFAD010000098.1:0-2819 GCA_963620305.1 Bacteroidaceae bacterium
GATTGAAATTTGCATTATTCAAAATGTTCCGTTAATTTCATGTTTATTCGTCGACTTCCTTTATGCGTGATTCTTACACGTATATCAAGACGCAGTACGGCGACAAATACGCTAAAGTAAACGCTGCGTACGCCAACGGCGGCGCGGAGTGCCTTGTCGAAACGATAGAAAACGACTACAAGATAGCCATTGACCACTATGTGTCGGTAAATTTCACGACTTTCCAGGAAATAGTGGACGCTATGGGCGGTGTCACCGTGCCCGTACAGGAGTACGAAGCGCGTGCGATGCGAGCCGAAGGTGAATACACGGGCACATACGGCGACGCGGTAACGCTCAGCGGCGCGGACGCGCTCATTTACTGCCGTATCCGTCATTGCGACGCGGACGCGGACGTGAGCCGCACAAGACGTCAGCGCACGTTTATAACGTCGGTCATTAAGCGCACCAAGGAAGTCAATATATCACAGATAAGCAGCATAATCGGCACACTGATGAAATACGTCCGCACGGACTGCACTGCCGCCGACATGATTTCTCTCGCAACGCAGGGACTTGCGGGCAAGTGGTACGAATATGAGATAATATCCACCACCGAACCCATCGAAGAATGCCGACTTGACTACTCCGGCTACGCGTGGGTGTGGATAGTCGACTATCCTCTTGCGGCGCAGGAGCTTCAAAAGAAAATCTACGGCGAAACCAACATAACGCTCAACGAAAACCGCGTGACCGCAATAGATGTCATGAAGCGCGGCAATTCCGGCAGCGCAAATCCGTAACACCCGTCCCCCGCACAAACTCACAGTACCCTTGTACAAACGCAGCACCGTTACGAAACCGCGTGTACGGTGCACGGCAGTACACAAAACATAGGAAAACCCTCAAAGAAACAGATAACAGAAATGGGAAAAACATAAAAAGGACCTCTTTCCGGGTCCTTTTTTCATTGCATTTAAGAGCGTGCCATACAGCCGCAGTCGGTTTCCGCGCGGAATAACGTAAAACGGGTCACAAAACGTGCGCCGACCGTCAAATGTTGCACGGATTGAAATTTGCATTATTCAAAATGTTCCGTTAATTTCATGTTTATTCGTCGACCGACCGAACGCAATTGCAGAAGCTTTGTTTCTTGCAAGAATAATTCAGTGTTTTATTCGATTATTTAATGTTTATTGTGAGTTCACGGGCGGCGACAACCTCATCAAACGGTTTTTCGGCGTCTTTTATATTGACAAATTTGAAGAGAAGCGGTTTTCCGTCGGCAGGCTTTTTCACGGTAAAAATCTGCACTTCGAGCGATTCGCCGTCTGCAGGTTCTCGCCCGACGTTTACACCTTTTTGTTCAAGCTTTATCAACTCGGTGTCTGTGTCCGTCCGCCATGTCGTGACGGGAGAAACTGTCGGGAGCACGACCGTTAACGTTTCGCCGTCGGTTTTTACGTCCAAGCTGTCGCGAACCGTCATGCTGTCATCGAGGTCTGTGCCGGTTGAGTCCTTGCGCGGTGTGACAGAATATTCTACGTTGTCAATCAATATCACATCGCGGTTCAGTCTTCCTTGCGCGTCAAGCGGGAAAGACAGCTCTTTTTCCGAAGAACTGCAAGAGGAAAAAACGAGCGGAAAACATACCGAAAGAAGCAAGATTAAAAACTTCTTGTATACTGCCATGAGTAAGAACCTCCTCCCAATGAATACGAAAAGTTGCCTGAAGAATTTAATTTAACGGTTTTGTGTAATCCGTCATTCGGCTCAAGAAGAATTATTATTTTGTCGCTTAAGCTTCCCGCAACTCCTGTCCAATCTTCATATCCGATCAGAGCAACAGAATGCCCGACAGAGGAAGAAACAAGACCGAGGTGCAAGGGTTTATTGCTGTTAATGTTATTTTTAATCTGTGTAAAAGATATTACACCTGTTTGTGTTGCCGATACATTCCAGTGCAAATAAGCATTACGAATCTGTGTCCATGATGCACCTTGATTCCAATTTGAACCATAGATCTGATAGGCAACGTTATAGGCTGTTAAAGAAGTTCCGTTAAAATAGTTGATTATTGCTGCACAAGTTGCAGCCCAACAAGTATTACCTGTTTGAATAACACCGTTAACAGACAAGGTTTTATATGAAAGAGGACCGTCTGCGGCAAGAGGAACGACGCTATTTTGTTTTTTTGTATAAGAAGATATTTTGCTTAACGAGGTGTTGTTTTTCAGCGAAGAAAAATTATAATCAAAAAGACTTGCAAGGTTTACCGTACGTGTATCTCTGTATTTTAGTCTGTTGTCATAAATCGTAGAAACATTTTTACCATCATAAAATTGAACAATTTGACCATCTGTTAAAAACACAATATCTTTATTAACAGATTTTAATGTAGTTTCCAATTCTTTGGAAAAAGAAGAAGACAAAGAAGCGTTGTACTCGTTTTCAAAAAGAGATACTTCAAAAATTGCTTCTACTTTTCCGTTTTTCACAACGGGAAAACAAACAGAAGATGTGTTTTCTTCAACATTGAAAAGAGTAAAACCGTCAGTTATATTGTAATCTTGGATAGATCCTGTTAAATCTCCGGCTTGAACAAGAGCATGAACATGTCTTTTGTAACAAGCTTTGGCATAATCAGATAAAGCGGTATTTATTGGTAGTCCTTTGATATTACTTGTATTAACTTGTTTTGCCGTCACAAGGAGAATCGAGCTAAGAACAAAAAGAAGAGAAATGGTTAGGCACAATAATGTTTTTAGTGTTTTTTTCATTTTTTTCTTTTCCTTTCTGTAACAGATTTTTTGTGATGTAAACAGCTAAAGGTTTTAATA
>CAVFAD010000099.1:0-2726 GCA_963620305.1 Bacteroidaceae bacterium
TATATACGGTCTGCCGTGTTCGGATAAAAACGGCAGCAATTCACTAAGCCCCGCAACAGGACTGCCGTGGTAAAATGTCACATTAAAAAACTCCTTTTTATCGGTACGGAATAGCCGTTCCTATACCTTACATTCGGATTTTAATCCCTCTGTTTCTCCCGAAAATTTATCAAAATATGTCTGCACTTCATATGAATTTGTTTTTGTATACAGTGCCGCGCATTTTGTTTCTTCTATGTGACATTCCGGATCAGCGGCGGCATCCTTCAAATCTTCAAGCTTATCATTGTCGGAAGTTACGACATGCCCGACAGGACTGTTGGTAAAATTTGCGTTTGTTCAGTCACCGTGTATTTTAACTTCATAAAGCGGAGTTCAGGATACCTAAGCTGACGGCGGTCGAACACCTGTGCCGCCGCGGCATAATACTGCCGCGAAACCGCGCTGTTTTAGGCTCGGCGGCAAAACAAATCTCGCATTCGGTCGCGCTCACCAATGCCTTACGCCGCAATCGCAAAATTGCTGTTTGCCGAACATTTTGAGAAAAGCGCATATGATTTTCCAAACGAAGCGGGTAAACCCCTTTTTAGAATGGCACAAATGGTCACATTTACCGTAAATATCCCCTGCGCCGCAGGTGTCGCAGACCCCGTCTCTGTCTGAGTCACTGTGACCCTTCGGCTCTGTCTGCAGCTGCGCCGCAGTTATTTTTTCGCAAACGGCGCAGTGACGTCCCGCCGTCAAACCGCCGATCGCACAAGTTGCGGCGCGTGAGGGATCGGTCGTTTCCCTATGACCCGTCGCGGGAATCTCTTTGAGCGTTGTGTAGTCGCATTTTGTGCAGTATTCGTATGCTTCATGTCCGTCGTCGGTACATGTTGCGGGTTTTTCTTCAGCTGTCACTTTTTTATGTCCGCTTGCGGGAATCTCTTTGAACGTTGTGTAATCGCACTTTGTGCAGTATTCGTATGCTTCATAGCCGTCGTCGGTACATGTTGCGGGTTTTTCTTCAGCTGTCACTTTTTCATGTCCGCTTGCGGGAATGTCTTTGAGCGTCGTATAGTCGCATTTTATGCAGTATTCGTATGCTTCATGTCCGTCTTCGGTACATGTTGCGGGTTTTTCTGCGCATTTTTCTTTATCGTGACCGAGTGCCGGGATTTCTTCAAGCGTTGTGTAATCGCAACGTGAGCAGGTTACGTATGCGTTGCAGCCGCTCTCGACACAAGTCGCAGCTTTCGCTTCGTGTGTGATTTCATCGTGTCCGCTTGCGGGAATGTAGTCGGCAGTATACTTATCGCCGCAATCCTCGCACGTGTAAACGGTATACCCTCCTTCAATGCATGTCGGAGCTGCGGTTTTTGCCGTATAATTATGTACTTTCGAAAAGTCCGCTGCACTGTTCAAATCAATTTTTATTGCGGGACGGATGCCGAGACAGTTATCAACAAAATCATCGGATATCATACCGTTGCCGTCGACTCTGTACGCAGTATCGTTTTGTTCACCTGCGGTGCGAAGCCACCACGCACAAAACCCGACTCCGCTGTCATCATACAAGCCGAGACATTTTGCATAATCGGTACCGCTTGCCTTGCGAACCGAATCCTCGCCGAACGGATTCGAATCGAAGCCGTAACATGTATCGCACACATCGGCATAGCTCGGCAAATAAACGGTGCTGTACGAATGCATATCGGATTCCCGCTCGCTGTCCGTATCGGGCATAAGCAATGCAGCTTTTCCCGCGTCATCAAAAATGCCGTCAAGAAAGCTGCTTTTAAGCCATTCGCTTATTTTGCAGTACCGATAATTATTGGGATAAACCGTATTGCCGTCAACCGTACGTTCGTCGTATGTGTGATAAAACTCCCGAATGTCAAGTATCTTTTCCGTAATAAGCAGTGCCGTGCCGTCGTCTGCAGCGTCGAGAACACGCCAGCGTACGGGTTCATACTTAAACCAGTAAGTATTACCGACAGTGTAGCCGTTGTCGTCCTGATACGACGAGTCTTCCGAGCCGTCTCCGAAGAAGATGCCGGAAGAGCGGTACTCCGAAAACTCAACTCCGCGGTATTTTTCGCCGCCAAGCTCAATATCGGCATATCTCATATAATCCGACCGTTTGCCGTTCAGATAAAACCCGTAACTTGTCCACTCCGATACGGCTTTATTCAGTTTTTCACGCAAAACGGAGTCCTTGATCTCGCTTTGAGGATACGAACCGAAGATCATTCTATCGCCTGATTGATATGCTTCGGCAGTCTGCCTTGCAAAAACAACCGCAACACCGACATTCAAAAACAAAAATACCGTAATGGCAGCGACCGACAGGCGCAGCAAAAAACCTCCGTTTTTCACTCTCATATCATTTCCCACCCCGTTTTGTCCGAAATTTATATTGTCCAACCCATAATGCACTGCCATTATATCAACTTGTCGCACAACATGTCAACAGCAAACAATAAAAAACATCCGTCGAATTAAAAAGATAAGTAAGCAGAAGCAACAGCAGAACGACACAAACGTATATTTTTGCCGTTTTTGCTGTTATTTTGTGTTATCGCCGCGCTTCGGCGGGATTCGACAAAAGTCGAGTGTGTTCGACGTGCGGTGATGTGATATCACGTTCAAGTTCATATTTATGTGCGGGTTTTTCTGCGATATTTTGCAATTTTACTATTGACTTTTCTCACACGGAGTATTATTATGTACATGTTTTCGAA
>CAVFAD010000100.1:0-1651 GCA_963620305.1 Bacteroidaceae bacterium
GCAAACAGCCGAGCTGTCGTGTCGTTTTCGTGCACACACCTGCGGATTTTATCATGTTTTTCGGCTGAAATCAACACAAAAAGCTGACTTTTCTAAAAATAATTGTAACTCTACAGCGCCGCATCGATTTAGTTAAATTTTTACTTGAAAAAGGACAAGCTAACATGTATAATATTATCGGTCAAAAAAGCTATCCGCATATTTTGAAAGGAGTTTTTCCAATGAACTATTCACGCGAAGTCGAAAACATGTGCGTAGTCGCGAAGGGCCCGAAGCACGGTCCCGCTCCCATTCCCGAAGAGGGCAAATGGATTGAGGCAAAAGAAATAAAGGATATTTCCGGCTACACTCACGGCGTGGGTTGGTGCGCTCCCCAGCAGGGCGCATGCAAGCTCTCGCTCAACATTAAAAACGGTATTATCGAAGAAGCTCTTGTTGAAACGGTCGGCTGCTCCGGCATGACCCATTCGGCAGCTATGGCAGCTGAAATTCTTCCCGGCAAAACGGTGCTTGAAATGCTCAACACCGACCTTGTATGCGACGCTATAAACACCGCAGCGAGAGAGCTGTTTCTCCAGATAGTTTACGGCAGAAGCCAGTCCGCTTTCTCCGAAGACGGTCTTGTTATCGGTGCAGGCATGGAGGACCTCGGCAAAGGCGCACGCTCCATGGTAGGCACAATGTACGGTACAAGAGAAAAGGGTGTTCGCTATCTCGAAATGACCGAGGGCTACTGCACAAGAATGGCTCTTGATGAAGACAATCAGGTTATCGGGTATGAGTTCGTTTCTCTCGGCAAAATGACGGACTTTATCAAAAAAGGCGATGACCCCACAACAGCTTACAACAAGTCTATCGGTCACTACGGCAGATTTAATCCCGAAGACGGCGCGGTCAAGTACATTGACCCCCGCAAGGAATAATAAGGAGGTAACGAAAAATGGCTCAATTTGAAGGTTATGAGAGACGCGAGGATAAAATACTCGGCGTACTTAAAGAATACGGTATCTCCTCTGTAGACGAGTGCAAGGCTATCTGCGACGAAAAGGGCATCGACCCTTATACCATTGTTCAGGAAACACAGCCTATCTGCTTTGAAAACGCAAAGTGGGCATACACCGTCGGCTGCGCCATCGCAATAAAAAAAGGCTGCACAAAAGCCGCCGACGCCGCTGCCGCTATAGGTATCGGTCTTCAGGCTTTCTGCATTCCCGGCTCAGTCGCCGAAAACCGCAAGGTCGGTCTCGGTCACGGCAACCTCGGTGCAATGCTGCTCTCCGATTCCACGGAGTGTTTCTGCTTCCTCGCAGGTCATGAATCATTTGCAGCTGCAGAGGGCGCAATCAAAATCGCTCTTAACGCAAATAAGGTAAGAAACAAACCTCTCCGCGTTATCCTTAACGGTCTCGGCAAGGACGCTGCCATGATAATCTCCCGCATCAACGGCTTTACTTTCGTCGAAACGGAATTTGACCCCTATGCGGAAGAAGTCAAGGTCGTTTATGAAAAGCCCTATTCAAAGGGACCCCGTGCCGACGTTAAATGCTACGGCGCAGACAATGTCCCCGAAGGCGTTGCCATAATGAAGCTCGAAAAGGTCGGTGTTTCCATCACAGGCAACTCCACCAATCCGACACGTTTCCAGCATCCC
>CAVFAD010000100.1:1661-2469 GCA_963620305.1 Bacteroidaceae bacterium
CATCCCGTCGCAGGCACTTACAAAAAATGGTGCAACGAAAACGGCGTCAAATACTTCTCCGTCGCATCCGGCGGCGGCACAGGCAGAACTCTCCACCCCGATAACATGGCTGCAGGTCCGTCCAGCTACGGCATGACCGACACGATGGGACGTATGCACTCCGACGCACAGTTCGCAGGCTCTTCGTCCGTTCCCGCCCATGTCGAAATGATGGGACTTATCGGTATGGGCAACAACCCCATGGTCGGTGCCACGGTTGCCTGCGCCGTTGCGGTTGAAGAAGCAAGCAAATAAACGTAAAAACGGTGGTTCTCGGACGTTTTATAATATCTGATTTTCTCACCGAAAAAACTGTAAAGACTGTATTGCCCACCGTTTGCCCACCGAAAATCGGGCGTCGGGCAAAACTTTGAGGTGCAGGATTCATTTCCTGCTCCTCTTTTTTTTATTCTGCTTTCCCGAACATTTTTTCTAAAGTAGCAACACCGCTCTTTCTGATTTCGTCGGAAGCATGCTGATATATCTGCATTGTAACCGTCACATTTTTGTGACTGAGCCGTTCTTGCATGTATTTGATAGGTGCTCCTGCTTCTGCGAGCATCGTAGCGTGAGTATGTCTGAATGAATGAAAAGTGAAATCGGGATATCCGAACTCATGATGAATAATGTTGCTTGTGTGTTGCATTGTTCTCGGAGATATCAGAGTGCCGTTTTCTCTTACTGCTATCGGGTGAATTATTACTCCATCACCCTCAGTGTTGATTACATTCTTTGCATTCAAATATAGATTGCAATAATAGTTATCATA
>CAVFAD010000101.1:0-2252 GCA_963620305.1 Bacteroidaceae bacterium
TCTGTACGCTCTCGATGTAATAATTGTAGCTCGTCCATTCGTCGGTTGAACCCGCTTTAGCTGTCAGTGCATTTTTAAGTTCTTCGTCCGTCACTTCGCTTTGCGGATACGAGCCGAACCCGATAATGTCACCGACGGAGTACGATGTTTCCGCAGCGGATGCAAAAACGCCGAGCTGTACACAGGAGAGAAGCATCATTACAGTCAACAGCATTACTATTGATTTTTTTATTACGTTTCTCATGATTTTCCTTTCTGCGATTCTTCACCCGATGAAACCATCGGCAAACCGCATTGTTCCTTTTTATCAATAGTTGTATTTTTGCGAAGAACAAAATCCCTGTGGACGGACTGCATGAGCCGATAGGTGTGCCCTCTCGACAAATGCCCGCAAAAACCGGGCAGCGACCTTTTCACCTCCGTTAAATCCAGTTTGCCCTCGGCGTAGTCCGTCTGCAATTTTTTCATTCTTCGTTTATACCGTTTTTTCGTGGACGTTCTCACCCGCTTTATAACCTTGCCGGTGTCGGTGAGGTAAAAGTGAAAACCCACATACTCCACGCCGTTTTTCAGCGGGATTATCTGCGTTTTTTCGTTGAACTCTATAAGCAGTTCGTCTTCCGCAAAGCTTTTAAGCGACGCAAGACACGCTTCAAGATATTCCCGATCGTGATGCAGAAGAATGAGGTCGTCCATGTAACGCGTGTAATATTTTATTTTGTATTTTTCCTTTATAATCCTGTCAATCTCATTGAGGTAGTAGAGCGCGAAAAGCTGGCTCGTCTGATTCCCCATCGGCAGTCCCTTGCCCGGCTCGTTCTCGAAGCTGTCGATTATCATGTGCAGCATGCTCAGGATGTCGGGTTCTGAAACGACTTTGTCCAAAAGCATTTTTAAGATGCCGTGGTCAATCGACGGAAAGTAATGGCGAACGTCCATTTTGAGGAAGTAACCCGTCGCGCCGTGCTTTTTGAAGTGCTGCGACATGAACGCGGTAAGGCGGTCAATCGCGAAATCCGTCCCCTTGCCCTTTTGACACGCGCCGTTGTCGTAGATAAAACGCGCCGTCAAAAGCGGATAAAGGTACAAATCGCACAAACAGTGCTGCACAATCCTGTCCTTGTACTGCAAAGCCTGAATCTCGCGCTTTTTCGGTTCGGTAATATCAAACCGATGATAACCCGAAATTCGGTATGTTCTGTCGCGCAGACGGTAGAAAAGATTCCACAGATTAAAGGACAGATTGTTTTCGAATTGAATAACGTCCCTCTTGCGGCGTTTGCCCTTGCGCGCTTTAATATGCGCATTGTATAAATTTTCAAAAGTAAATATTTCGTCGTAAGTCATAAGTCGAAAAAGCGCACCGCCGGGTACGTAAGCTGACGGGAGTCGAACCCATGCCGCCCGTCAGCTTAAGTACTGAAAAACGAAAGAGCACTGCCCGTCTGTTTTCCCGGCGGCATTTTTTTGTCCCTCGGGTGCTCCTTCGGGACGGGATCACAGCTCCTTTGCTCCACGCACCGAACGCGCAAACCGTTCACGCGTTATCTCGCAGCGGAACAAATCGGGGCGCACACCGTTGTTCGTGTTGTTGACGTTGTTGTTGTTGTTGACCCACCCGTCGTTGTCGACGTTGCACGCATTATTGTTGTTGTTGCCGGCGGAACGAAGGCGCCAATTTGTTTTACAGCCGTGACCCCATACGGCAGCCGGAAAACCGGCGCGGTATCACTGTTTCTGCCGCCGTTTTCCGTCGGATTTTATCCACCCGGCGGTCAGACGGATGCATTCATATAGCATGGACGAAAGAACCTCATATTGCTTCGGCGTTATGCAGCCGCACTCACGCGCAGACATCGCGAAAGCGTCGGTCACTTTGAAATGCGCCAATGCCCTGTGCTGAAAGTTTTTCCGTTCGCTGTCCGTTTCGTCGTCGTCGATTTTCTCCTCGTTGGCAAGTATAAGATACTCGAGCGCGTCGCTTGCCGAATTTATAAGCCGCCCCGTTAGTGTAAAACGGAATTTTTTCGGCGAATTTTCGGAAACGGTCAGTATGTAACTCAGCAAATTCTTTGCTTTTGATATCACCGTCAGTTCGGACGGTTCGCGACTGCTCACGACGCAAGAAAAGGCACCGACCCCGTAATAAACGAAGCCGATGCCGTATTTTTAAAACACAAAAAGGGCGCAATTACGCCGCTGTCTGTCTGTCTGTCTGTCTGTCTGTCTGTCTGTCTGTCTGTCTGTCTGTC
>CAVFAD010000102.1:0-2107 GCA_963620305.1 Bacteroidaceae bacterium
CCGGCGTTTTGCCTTGTGCTGAATCTGCCGGGAAAGGAGAATGATGAGGAATGATAAACACCGTACTTGTCGAAGATGATCTTTATATACAAAAGCACCTTACAGACCTCCTTACGGCGCAGGGGGATTTTCACATCGTTGCCGCCGTGCGGGACGCCTTTGAGGCGGAAAAGCTGTGCTCCGTGTCGGTCGACCTTGTGCTGATGGATGTTATGACTCTGCACAAGCACTCGGGACTTGCGGCGGGCAGACGCATAAAGCAGGCGCATCCGCGCATTAAGGTGGTTATCGTAACCTCGCTCGTCGACCCCGATGTACTGCTTCAGGCAAAGCGCGGCTGTGCCGACAGCCTGTGGTATAAGGACTGCGGCACGGAAAAGCTTATCGAGGTGCTTCGCCGCACCCTTGACGGAGAGCATGTTTTTCCCGATTTTTCTCCGTCCGTTGAAATGAAAAAGACCTTTTCCGAGAATTTTTCGCCCGCTCAGATAGAAATACTCCGTGCCTTTATACGGGGCGACACCTATAAGGAAATCGCCGATAAATTCAACCTCTCCGTCAGCGGCGTTCGCTGGAACATGGCGGAGATGATACGGCTCGGTGACTTCCGAAACAAAGAGGAGCTGATAAACACCGCCATTGAAAACAAACTGGTGGTGGCGACGCTTAACGACGGCGAGGAGGATATATAACGGGATTAAACATTTCGGTACGCTTCTCAATGCGGCGGTTGTAATTAAAAAAAAGAAACAATCAAACGGCAACGACAAGCCGATGGGATTTTTCTCATCGGCTTTTTTTGCGCCCGCAGCACAAAGACGGCAAAAAATATACAAAAAAGCACCGAAACCGCGAACGTACTGACATAAGTGTCAGTGACAAGCGAAAAAAAATCCGTATAATTATAATTGTAATGTGTCGTTTTTTGCGTTTGAGGAGCAAAAAGATTCGCAGGGAGGAAACCGAAGTGAAAAAAATCAGCTTTTTACTGCTTGCAGTGATATTTACAGTATGCTTCATATGCGGATGCTCCGCAAAGCCGGAGACAACCGATGCGGCATCCGAAAGCGGCGGAGCGGCTGACACAACTTTGCCGTCGGCGGCGAATGCTGCCGAATCGGGCACGGCACAAACGGATACAGCCGAAACAGCGGCAAAAAACTCCGACGCCGAACCGTCCGTCACGGAAGAAGCGGACAGCGGCTCGTCTGCCCTGCAAAAGGCAGCCGCTCAAAACGGCTCTGCGGCGGCAGTCGCTTTTGTGGGGTACGTGAGTGACAAAAGCACGGAAACGGAGCTTCGGACTTTTTTCAAAAACAGCGAAACAGGCAAAAAATACAGTTTTCTTTCAGTGTCGCCGATGTTTGCGGTCGAGGGTCAGGAGCTTTATGCGATAACTCCCGTAAACGGCAGGGGCAGGGTGACGGTGTACGCTTCGTCCATGACCGACGGCGGCGAATATGCGGACAGCAAAAACAGTCCTCTGTATGAAGGCAAGGCGGGCGAACCGCTTTTGCTGCGCTGCAATTTGAGCGAGATATACTCAAACGTTCTGATTTCCGTTACCGACGGCGGCGGTGCAATTGAATTCCGTCCCGCCGTTTCTCTCGAAAACGGTCAGCTGCAAGGTACAGCGGGAGTATACGATTTTTCTGTTTACTCCGACGATGAAGGCGTGCGGGACGAGGTGATGAATGCCTACGATCTTCTCTTGAAGACGGATGAGGTAAAATACCGCACCGACAGAGGTATGATTCTTCAGTATACAGGTCAGACACAGGAAATAAACGGTCGGACATATCTTGTTTTTGCACTGGGTACCGATAACGGCGATGCGTTCGTACGTGAAATCTACTACGGTGTGTGCGGCGAATCCGTCTGTGTCTACGATGCCGTAAGCGACACATGGGACGCACTCGGCGCAGGATAAGCTGACGGGGGTCAAGACGAAAAGGGCGAAAAGCGCCGAAAAGGGACGCTAACGGGCGGCATGGGTTCGACTCCCGTCAGCTTAAGAAAAGTGAAATACAAATAAACAATCATTCTTGAAAATAAGGAAGGAGCAATTACTATGGGTCTTATCAGAGCAGGTATCGGTGCGCTCGGC
>CAVFAD010000103.1:0-2009 GCA_963620305.1 Bacteroidaceae bacterium
AAAAGGTCCTCCCTCGGAGTGAGGGAAGTCAACCGCCGCCGTGCTTGACAGCTTCCGGTAGAATCATAGCATAAATTGTCGAAAAAGTCAAGATATAAAAACCGCACCCGTTCGGGTGCGGTTTTTTACTGTTTGTTTTTAATGTATTCGTCTATTGCCTTTGCGGCGGTTTTTCCTGCTCCCATCGCCAAAATTACGGTTGCGGCACCTGTCACGGCGTCGCCTCCGGCGAACACTCCGTCGCGGCTCGTAATGCCGTTTTCGTCGGCTTTTATACATCCGTGACTGTCGGTTTCAAGGTCGGGGGTGGTATGCTTTATCAAGGGGTTTGGCGACGTTCCGATAGCGATAATAACACAATCGGCGGGCAGTGAATAGTCGCTGTTTTCAATCGGGACGGGGCGCGCTCTGCCACTTTGGTCAGGCTCGCCGAGCCGCATTTTTCTCAGGGTCACGGCGCGGACGTTTCCGTCATTGTCGCTGTCTATTGCAACAGGGGTGTTAAGCATTAAAAATTCAATGCCTTCATCCTTTGCGTGGGCAACCTCTTCCTTTCGCGCCGGAAGCTCGGCTTCGGTTCTGCGATAAACTATCGTAACGTCCGCACCGAGTCGTTTTGCACAGCGCGCGGCGTCCATTGCAACGTTTCCTCCGCCGGAAACAAATACTTTTTTGCCGGTAAAAACAGGGGTTGCGGAATCGGGTCTGTACGCGCCCATAAGGTTTATTCGTGTTAAAAACTCGTTTGCCGAATACACGCCTTTCAGGTTTTCGCCCGGAATGTTCATAAAACGCGGCAGTCCCGCACCCGAGCCTATAAACACGGCTTCATAGGAAAAATCGTCAAAAAGCTCGTCGAGCGTCAGCGTTTTGCCTATTACGGTGTTTGTTTTTATTTCCACGCCGAGAGAAATAAGTTCATCGGTTTCTTGTTTTACAATGCTTTTCGGCAGACGAAATTCCGGAATTCCATAGGCAAGCACGCCGCCGACGGTGTGCAAAGCTTCAAAAACGGTTACCTCGTAACCCATTTTTGCAAGCGCTCCGGCGCATGAAAGTCCTGCCGGCCCCGAGCCTACCACGGCAATTTTATGTCCGTTTGGCTTCGGCTTTGACGCTTTTGTCTGCTTTTCCGCATGATAATCGGCGACAAAGCGTTCAAGCTTTCCGATAGCTACGGCTTCGCCTTTTATGCCTCTTACGCAGTTATGCTCGCATTGATTTTCCTGCGGACAGACTCTTCCGCAGACTGCAGGCAGCGAGCTTGACTGCGAGATAACGTCGTAGGCGCCGTCAAAATCGCCCTGAGCGACTTTTTCTATAAACAGGGAAATATCTATCCCGACGGGGCATCCGTGCGTACAGGGCTTGTTTTTGCAGCTTAAACAGCGTTTTGCTTCATCTATGGCTTGCCCGACTGTATATCCGAGCGCAACCTCGGAAAAGTTTTTGTTGCGGACATCGGGAGCTTGCTCTGCCATGCGGTTTTGCTTCTGCGACATATTCGGCATTATTTTTCACCTCTTTTCAGAAGGTTGCAGGTTTCTTCATATCGTCTGCGCTCAAAATCACGATACATCGAGCCGCGCTTTATCGCTTCGTCGAAATCGACCTTGTGACCGTCGAAATCCGGCCCGTCAACGCAGGCGAAAACCGTTTTTCCGTCAACGGTCAGTCTGCATCCGCCGCACATTCCCGTGCCGTCTATCATTATCGGATTCATACTGACCACCGTTTTTATGCCGGATTCTTTTGTCAGCATGCTTACGGATTTCATCATCACAAGCGGACCTATCGCTATCACTTCGTCGTATTCTTCGCCCGATTCAATAAGCTCGCGGAGCTTATCTGTGACAAATCCCTTTTCACCTGCGGAGCCGTCGTCCGTCATCAGAAAATATTTTTCGCTTGCGGCTTTGAATTCGTCTTTGAGAATTACAAGCTCTTTTGTGCGGAAGCCGACGACGCTGTGAACCGTAGTGCCGAGCAAATGAAGCTTTTCGGCTATC